>NZ_JACMNS010000205.1 GCF_014378415.1 Aquabacterium sp. | reverse complement strand
TTCGGCCAGCATCGCCATGCCTTCCATGATGTAGGTTGTGAACACCCGCGAGGTGTAGAAGCCGCGCTTGTCATTGACCACGATGGGCGTCTTGCCGATCTGCAGCACGTAGTCGAAGCCGCGCGCCAGGGTCTCGTCGCTCGTGTCCCTGCCGACGATGATTTCGACCAGGGGCATCTTGTCCACCGGCGAAAAGAAATGCAGGCCCAGGAAGTTGGCGGGCCGCTGACTGGCCTTGGCCAGACCGGTGATGGGCAGCGTGGACGTGTTGGACGCGTACACGGCGTTGGCGGGGATCACGGCCTCGGCTTTCTGTGTGCAGACGGCCTTGATCTCGCGGTCTTCAAACACGGCTTCGACGATCAGGTCGCAACCGGCCAGGTCGTCATACGAGGTGGTGGTCTGGATGCGGGCCAGCAGCGCGTCGCGCTTCTCAAGCGTGCTGCGGCCACGGGCCACGGCCTTGTCCAGCAGGGCTTGCGAATAGGCCTTGCCTTTGTCGGCGTTGTCTTGCGTGGTGTCCAACAGCACGACATCAATGCCGACCTTGGCCGACACGTAAGCGATGCCTGCGCCCATCATGCCGGCGCCCAGGATGCCGACCTTCTTGACTTTGCTCTCAAGCGGGCCCTTGGGCCGCGACTGGCCCTTCTTGATGGCGTTGAGCTGATGCCACAAGGTGCCGATCATGTTCTTCGACGTCTGCGACACGACGCAGGCGGCGAAGTAACGCGACTCGACTTGGGAGCCAGCATCGAAGTCCAGGAGACAGCCTTCGAACAGGCAGCTCATGATGTGCGTGATGGCCGGGTAGTTGCCATGCGCCTTGGCATTAACCATGGACGGCGCGATGGCCAGCACCTGCACCACGGCCGGGCTCTTGCTGTCGCCGCCGGGGATGCGAAAGCCCTTGGTGTCCCAGGGCTGCGATGCCTTGGGGTTGGCCAAGCACCAGGCGCGCGCTTTGGAAAGCAGTTCGTCGCGCGTGGCGGCCAGCTCGGTCACCAGGCCCATTTCCTTGGCCTTGGCCGCGGTCAGTTCCTTGCCCTGCGTGATCAGCTCCATTGATTTCTGGAGGCCGATCATGCGCGGCAGGCGCTGCGTGCCGCCGCCACCGGGCAGCAGGCCCAGCTTGACTTCGGGCAGGCCCAGCTTGAGTTTCGGGTCATCGAGCGCGATGCGGGCGTGGCAGGCCAGCGCGATCTCCAGTCCACCCCCCAGGGCCGTGCCGTTGAGGGCGGCCACCACGGGCTTGCCGCACTTTTCCATGCGGCGCAGCATGCCCTTCAGGTCTTCGCAAAGCTTGAAGGCCTCTTCGGCATTGGTGATTTGGGTGAGCTGATCAATGTCGGCGCCGACGATGAAGGTCGGCTTGCCCGAGGTGATGACCAGGCCCTTGAGCGCCGCGTCGGTCTCCAGCTGCTTGACCAGTTCGGCGAAGGGCTCGACCAGCCTGGGGTTGAGCACGTTCATCGCACGGCCGGGCATGTCGATGGTGACCAGGCCGATGCCGTTGGCGTCGATGTCGAATGTGAAGGCTTGTGATTGAGTCATGGTGTGTGCCTGCGGCGATCAGACGCGTTCGATGATGGTGGCGATGCCCATGCCGGCACCGATGCACAAGGTGGCCAGCGCGGTGGACTTGCCGGTGCGCTCAAGCTCGTCCAGGGCGGTGCCCAGGATGATGGCGCCGGTGGCCCCCAAGGGGTGGCCCAAGGCGATGGCGCCGCCGTTGACGTTCACGCGGTCCAGCGGCACGCCCAGGTCACGCGCCGTCTTCATGGGCACGGTGGCGAAGGCCTCGTTGATTTCCCACAGGTCGATGTCGCCTGGGGTCATGCCCAATTTGTTGAGCGCCTTTTTGCAGGCTGGCGTGGGGCCGGTCAGCATGATGGTGGGCTCGGAGCCGATGACCGAGCACATGCGCACCCGGGCCCGTGGCTTGAGTCCGGCCTTGATGCCGGCTTCCTTGCTGCCCAGCAGCACCAGGGCGGCGCCGTCGACGATGCCCGACGAGTTGCCGGCGTGGTGGCTGTGGAGGATTTTCTCGATGGTGGTGTACTTGTCGAGCGCGGTGGCGTCGAAGCCCATGGCGCCCATCATCTCGAACGAGGGCATCAGCTTGGCCAGTGATTCGACCGAAGTGCCTGGGCGGATGGTCTCGTCCCTGCCCAGCATCAGCCGGCCGTTGAGGTCCTTGACAGCGATCAGCGAGCGGCCGAAGCGGCCCTCGGCCTGCGCCAGCGCGGCGCGGCGGTGGGACTCGGCGGCGTAGGCGTCCAGGTCGGCGCGGCTGAAACCTTCCAGCGTGGCGATCAAATCGGCGCTGATGCCTTGGGGCACGAAGGCGGTGCCGCTGTTGATGCGCGGGTCCATGACCCAGGCGCCCCCGTCGCTGCCCATCGGCCAACGGCTCATGGATTCGACGCCCCCGGCCACGATAATGTCTTCCATGCCCGAGCCGATGCGCTGGGCGGCCTGGTTCACGGCCTCCAGGCCCGAGGCGCAAAAGCGCGACAGCGTCACGCCGGCCACGCTTTGCGACCAGCCTGCATCGAGCACGGCGGTGCGCGCGATGTCGGCGCCTTGCTCACCCACGGGCGTCACACAACCCAGCACCAGGTCATCGACCAGCGAGGTGTCCAACTGATTGCGGCTTTGCAGCGCTTGCAGCAATGTGCGCAGCAGCCACACGGGCGTGGCCTGGTGCAGGCTACCGTCTTTCTTGCCCTTGCCGCGCGGGGTGCGCACGGTGTCGAAAATGTAGGCTTCGGTCATGGAAGCTCCTTGGTGTGAGGGGTGCTTGGAATGAGGTGAGGTGGCTGGCTCACAGGAAGCGAGAAGCCAGCTCTTTCATGATTTCATTGGTGCCGCCGTAGATGCGTTGCACGCGCGAATCGGCCCACAGGCGGGCGATCGGGTACTCTTTCATGTAGCCGTAGCCGCCGAAGAGTTGCAGGCATTCGTCGATCAGCTTGCACTGGTTGTCGGTGATCCAGTACTTGATCAGCGCGGCGCGGTCCACGCCCAACTTGCCTTGCAGGTGCTCGACCATGGCCGCATCCACCAAGGCGCGAGAAGCCAGCAAAACGGCTTGGCATTCGGCCAGCTTGAAGCGCGTGTTCTGGAAGCTGAAGATGGGTTTGCCAAAGGCCTTGCGCTCTTTGGTGTACTCGAGCGTGACCTTCATGGCCAGCTCCATGGCGGCAATGCCGGCCAGCGCGACCAGCATGCGCTCTTGGGGCAGCTGTTCCATCAACTGGAAGAAGCCCATGCCCTCATTGCCGCCGATCAGATTCGAGGCGGGCACGACCACGTCGTCGAAGAACAGCTCGGAGGTGTCCTGCGCGTCCATGCCGATTTTTTCGAGGTTGCGGCCACGGCGGAAGCCCGGCGCTTCGTCGGTCTCGACCACGAACAGCGAGATGCCTTGCGCGCCCTTGTCCTTGTCGGTTTTGCACACCACGATGACCAGGTTGGCCAGTTGGCCATTGGTGATGAAGGTTTTGCTGCCGTTGATCTTGTAGGTCTGGCCGTCGTCAGACTTCAAGGCCAGGGTGCGCACGCCTTGCAGGTCGGAGCCGGTGCCGGGTTCGGTCATGGCGATGGCGCTGATCAACTCGCCGGTGGCCAGGCGGGGCAGCCAGCGCTTCTTTTGTGCCTCGCTGCCGTAGTGAAAGATGTAGGGGGCGACGATGCCCGAGTGCAGCGAGCCGCCGAAGCCGCCGATGGCGGCCTCGCCCTGGGCCAACACCAACGCGGCTTCGTGGCCGAAATCGCCGCCGCCGCCGCCGTACTCTTCAGGCGTCGAGGCGCACAGAAAGCCGTTGGCACCGGCATCGAGCCAGGCTTGGCGATCCATCATGCCGGCATGGCGCCAGGCTTCGTCCTTGGGGCCCCATTGCTCTTTGAAGAAGCGTGCCGCCGACTCGAACACCATCTTGTGCTCGTCGGTCATCCAGGTCGCGGGGAAGTTCTGAATCGCCATGGGGGGTGTCCTCGGTATCGCTTGATGTTGATTGGGTAATTTTAATTACCGTTTGTTTTGACCGCCTTGGATCTTCGGCAACGACACGCATCAACACGGTTGTCGCCACGAATCACCATTGTTCCCAGGCGCCGTAAAGTCTGGGGATGTTGGCGCTAGCCTTCTGCCTTGGCAAGGGAAATCATTGATTTCCCCATTGCTGGCATCATTTGGTAATATTGATTTCCATGCCGGAGACCCCATCACCCATGAGTTCAGAATCTGTCGACGACCGCCAGGTCATGCTGGCCACCATGCGCCCCGACACGCTCAAACGCATCGAGAAAGCGGTGCTGGATTTGTTCTCGCGCCAGGACTTCCACGAGGTGAGCCTGCTGGACGTGGCCAAGGCGGCCAACGTGTCGCTGCAGACCATCTACAAGTACTTTGGCAGCAAGGAAACGCTGGTCTACGCCATGCTGGACGTGATGCTGGGCCGCCTGGCCGAACGCATGATCGACCACCTGCAGGGCATCGACGACGCCCGCGAGCGCCTGCGCAAAACTTGCTGGGTCACGCTGGATTACATGGACAAGCACCCGGCTGTGATGCTGCTGCTGTTCACCGCAGTGCCGGTGTCGCGGCACAAAAACATCCGCATCTATGAAAGCCCCGAGCTGATGGGCGCTTTTCTGGGCGTGTTCAAGGACGGGCAGCAGCGTGGGGTGCTCAACAACAAGGTGTCCAGCAAGATCCTGCTGGACGTGTTCATGGGCATCATCGGCCGCGTGGTGCTGATGCACATTGTGCGGCGCGAAGACCGCTCGTTGATCGACCAGTTCGACGAGCTTTTCAATATCCTGTGGCGGGCCATGTCCTTGACGGAGTAGGCGATCGCATCGATTTTCCCACACAGGCGGGCAGATACTCGTCAAGCGGGGCGTTTCATGAATAAAATGTGAGCGCTTGCCTTCGCTTTACAAGGGTAATCCCATGAGCCGCTTGCCCCCTCTGGCCCACGACCAGCCTGATGCCGCCGACGCGGCGGGCAAGGCGTCCAGCCGACGGATTCATGCTCGGCTGGCCATCAGGCGGCCCATTGGTCTGGTCATGGCCGATGGCAGTGTCCGCTCGGCCACCACGGTCGACGTCAGCCAGGTCGGTTTGTCCATGACCACCGACAAGCCCATCGCCCCGGGCAGCAAATGCCAGGTGCGCCTGGAATGGCATTCGGGCGGCGCCTTGCAGTCGGTGGCGTTGGCGGCCAAATCGGTTTATTCCTCCTACACCTCGCCCAAGAACTTCCGCATCGGCCTGCTTTTCGTGGAGGCCCGAGGGGTGGATCTGTTCCTGCAGGAGTTGACCGGTTCGGCGGCCAGTTTGGCGATCAAGAGCGCGCCCGACAAACCCTGAGCGATAAAGGCTACCCGCATACTCTGGTGGTGCATCCGCGAAGTCGTGGAAAGCCAAAACCGCTTCATTCAAATCTGAGAGGGCTTATGCCAAACGACACCAACCAAGCCCTGGTCACTGAAGTGGGATTGCGATCGCTCAAACTGCGCCCTGGCGTGGCTTTGCAGACGCAGGGTGTCACGCCGGGTTCGCCCAAGCTGGAGGCGCAGTTCCTGGCAGCCATTGACGGCAAGGGCGTGATGGTGGGGCCACATGTGGCGTCCAGCGGCAAGTCGCCCCTGAAGGCCGGAGACGAGTACACCGTGCAGGGCTTCACAGGGCAGCACGACTTCTGGTTCAAGGCGCAGGTCATCCAGACCTTTGATGTGCCCTTTGTGTACGCGCTGCTGGTTTATCCCAAGGTGGTCCAGGCCCGCCTGGTGCGTCGCTCATTGCGCATGAAAACATCCTTGCCGGCCCAAGTGTCACTGGCCGGCGGCAGCGGGGTCATCCATGCCACGCTGATTGACGTGAGCCCTTTTGGGGCCATGGTGCACGCGCCCAGTAGCATCGGGGTCATCGGCGACCTGGTCAACCTGGCTTTCGGTGTTGATTTCGAAGGCGATCTGGTCAGCCTGGAGATCCCCGCCAAGCTGTGCCACAGCCACCAGGCCGATGCTGGCGATGGGGTGCACGTTGGCATGTCCTTCCAGGCGGTGTCGCAGCGCGACAAGCTGATCCTGCATTACCTGGCCCAGTCATAGGCCGACCCTTTGACGTGAAAGCTTATTGACGCTGTTTTAACCTGCAGCGGTTGCACACGGCTTGACGGGGTGGGGAAAACGGGGCTTGATCCTGGCCCTTCAGTCCCTATATGCTGGTGGTGCCATTCGCACGTTGTCGAACCGGAGTTGTCACTCATGACTCAGCCATCCCCCCGGGCCAGTTCCGCCCAGTTGTCGATCATTGAAACGCTGGCGTATGCGCTGGAGCGCGTCGAGCGCGGCTTCAGTTCGGTCAGCCCGCATCAGTACCAGCAACTGACGTTGCGCCTGAGCGAGGCGCTGCGCACCGCAGTGCCGGGCGTGTCGCTGCAAGCGTTGCTGGACGCATTTCCGGCCACGGCCGAGCTGTACGAGAATGTGAATTACGAGCGCGCCGGGCTGTGCCGGTCGCCCTTGCAGGCCAGCTCGGATGCCGAGGTGATGGCGCGCACCATCCTGGCCCGGGCACGTTGCGCTGAAGATTGCTGATCGGGTGATCAGCGCGCTTTGGTTTTTGACGCGCGCTTGCTGTCCAGCATCTGGCGGCTGCGCTCGTTGATCAGCCGCAACTCGGCCAACGAGGTGTCAATTTGCGCACGTTTGGCTTCCAGATCGCGGATGGCGCCATCCGTGGTTTCGATCACGTAGGTGAGTTGCTGGACGCGGCCTTCGCCTTGGTCGCCATACATGTCGAGGTAAGTTTTGACCTCTGACAGCGGCATGCCCAGTGATTTGGCGCGCAGGATGCGCGACAGGCGGGCGCGGTCTACCTTGGAATACACCCGCGTGCCATTCAGGCGGCGCGGCGCCAGCAAACCCTTGGTTTCGTAAAAGCGCAGGGTTCGGGGTGAGACCTCGAAGGCGGCGCACATCTCGGCGATGCCCATCAGGGCTTCGCTGTCGCCAAGGGTCTTGTCTTCCGTCATGCGCGCATTATGGACGATGCTTTCCCCATCGGTTCGAGGGATTACCTAATGGTGTAGCTGGTTGACGTTAACGTCATCATGGCCTACAGTTTGTGTTGATCCTTCAACACCAGCCCAGGTCATGACGCATTCTGCCGACGCCCCACCTCCGAAGCCCCGTCACTACGACAGCGTTCTCAAGCCCGGCTTGTTCCAGGGTGAGGTGCACGTCATCACTGGTGGAGGCAGTGGCATCGGGCGCTGCGTGGCGCACGAGCTGGCGGCTTTGGGCGCCACCGTGGTCATCACCGGGCGCAGCGCTGAGAAGCTGGCCAAGGTCACGGCCGAGATCCTGGAAGACGGCGGCAAGGTTGATTCGATCGCCTTCGACATCCGTGACGAAGACGCGGTCAAGAACGCGGTGAAAGAGATCGTGGCCAAGCATGGCCGCATCCACGGCTTGGTCAACAACGCGGGTGGGCAGTTTCCCTCGCCGATGGAGGCGATCTCCAAGCGCGGTTTCGAGGCGGTGGTGGCCAACAATTTGACCGGCGGATTTTTGATGGCGCGCGAGGTGTATTTGCAATCCATGCAGAAGCATGGCGGCGCCATCGTCAACATGACCGCTGACATGTGGAACGGCATGCCGGGCATGGCGCACTCGGGGGCGGCGCGCGCGGGCATGGTCAACCTGACCAAGACGGCGGCCTTTGAATGGGCTGGCGCCAGGGTGCGCGTGAACGCGGTGGCGCCGGGCTGGATTGCCTCCAGCGGCATGGACGCGTATGGCCCGGCCATGGCGCCCGTCATCCGTGGTTTGAAAGACCACTTGCCGATGCGGCGCATGGGCCTGGAGGCCGAAGTCAGTGCGGCCATCTGCTTCTTGCTGAGCCCGGGTGCCACCTTCATCACCGGCATCACCTTGCCGATCGACGGCGGCGCGCCTTTGCACAGCGCCACGTGGCCCTCGATGGGTGGCCAGCCTGCGCCGGCCTTCGACGGCTTCCACCGGTCCAGCGTGCCCCAGGTGCTGCAGGACATGGCGGCCCAAGACGCCCAAGATCAATCCAAGAACGGGAAAGCCTGACATGCCAGCCCTGCGTTCTGCCTTGAACCCCAAGTCCGAAGCTTTTCAGACCAATGTGGCTCGGATGAGCGAGCGCCTGGCCGAAGTGCAGGCGCTGGAAGCGCAGGTGCGCCGCGAATCGGCCGCCAAGCGCGACAAGTTCGACAAGCGTGGGCAGTTGCTGCCGCGTGAACGCGTGGCCCGCCTGCTCGACCGCGATTCGCCCTTCCTTGAGCTGAGCACGCTCGCCGGCCTGCGCATGCACGATGACGATGGCAAGAAGAACGTGCTGGGCGGCGGCACCATCATCGGCATCGGCGTGGTGGGTGGCAAGCGCTGCCTGGTCACGGCCAGCGACAGCGCACTCAAGGGCGGCACGGTCTCGCCCATGGGCTTGAAGAAGGCGCTGCGGGCGCAAGAGATCGCGCGAGAAAACAAGCTGCCCATCATCTGCCTGGTGGAAAGCGGCGGCGCCAACCTGATGTACCAGAGCGAGATCTTCGTGGAGGGCGGGCGCAGCTTTGCCAACCAGGCGCGCTTGTCGGCCATGGGCATTCCGCAGATCGCGGTGGTGCATGGCTCTTCAACGGCGGGAGGCGCTTACCTGCCGGGCCTGTCGGACTACGTGATCCTGGTGCGCGACCATTCCAGCATCTACCTGGCGGGACCTCCGCTGGTCAAAGCCGCCATCGGCGAAGACACGACCGATGAAGCTTTGGGCGGTGCGCAGATGCACGCCGAGGTGACCGGCTTGGGCGAGTACCTGAGCGAAGACGATGCGCACGCGCTGGCCCTGTGCCGCGAGTTGGTCGACAAGCTGCAATGGGACACGGTGCCCGCCGCCGTGGCAGTGCCTGCCCCCTTGTTCGATGAAGAAGAGCTGATGGGTTGCATCCCAGCCGATGACCGCGAGCCCTTCGACACCCGCGAGGTCATCGCCCGCATCGTCGATGGCTCTGATTTCCTTGAATTCAAAGCCAACCTGGCGCCCGAGACCTTGTGCGGCCATGCCCGCATCAATGGGCACCTGGTCGGCATCCTGGGCAACAACGGGCCGATTCAGCCCAATGGCTCGACCAAGGCGGCGCAGTTCATCCAGCTGTGCGACCAGAGTGGCACGCCCTTGCTGTTTTTGCAGAACACGACCGGCTACATGGTGGGCTCGGCGGCCGAACGCGCCGGTGCCATCAAGCATGGTGCCAAGATGATCCAGGCCGTGGCCAATGCGCGAGTGGCCAAGCTGACCATCGTGCTGGGCGGCTCATTTGGCGCGGGCAACTACGGCATGTGCGGCCGGGGTTTTGACCCGCGCTTCATCTTCTCGTGGCCATCGGCGCGCACGGCGGTGATGGGTGGCGCGCAAGCGGCCAAGGTGATGGACATCCTGACCCGCAGCAAGCTGGAACGCGCAGGGCACCCGGTCAACGAAGACATGCTCAAGGGCATGTCGGATGTCTTGCGCGACAAGCTCGATCAAGAGTCCGCCGCCTTGTTCGGCACGGCGCGCCTGTGGGATGACGGGATCATCGATCCGCGCGATACGCGCCGCGTGCTGTCGATGTGCCTGGACCTGGTCCGGGAAGCGGCGCAACGCAGTTTGAGATCGAACACCTTTGGCGTGGCACGCCTGTGATCTGACGCCTGATCGATACAACGAGGAGACACCCCATGCAATTCACCCCCGAACACATCCAGCTGGCCGACACCGTCAAGCGCTTTTGCGAGCAGGAGATCAACCCACACGTCAAGGAATGGGAAGCCGCCGAGATCTTTCCGGCGCACGAGGTCTTCAAGAAAATGGGCAACTTGGGCCTGCTGGGCGTGAAGTACGACCCGGCCTACGGCGGCATGGGCCTGGACTTCTCGTACTCGATGGTGGTGGCCGAGACCCTGGGCGCGATCCCGTGTGGCGGCGTGCCCATGGCCATCGGCGTGCAGACCGACATGTGCACCCCGGCCCTGGCCCGCTTCGGCTCGGACGAACTTAAGCGCGAGTACCTGGCGCCTGCGATTGCGGGTGACATGGTCGGTTGTATTGGCGTGAGCGAGGCCGGTGGTGGCTCTGATGTGGCGGCCCTGAAGACCACGGCCCGCACCGACGGCGACGACTACGTCATCAACGGTTCGAAGATGTGGATCACCAACGCCATGCAAGCGGACTGGTGTTGCCTGCTGGCCAACACGTCGGAGGGCAAGGTGCACGCTAACAAGTCGCTGATCATCGTGCCGATGGACGCCAAGGGCATCGAGAAGCAGAAGATCAAGAAGATCGGCATGAACTCGTCGGACACCGCGCAGATCTTCTTTGACAACGTGCGTGTGCCCAAGCGCAACCTGATCGGGGTTGAAGGCACCGGCTTCATGATGCAGATGTTGCAGTTCCAGGAAGAGCGCCTGTACGGGGCCGCCAACTCATTGAAGATGCTGGACAACCTGATCGATAAAACCATCGAGTACTGCCAAGAGCGGCACACCTTTGGCAAGCCCTTGATTGACAACCAGGTCATCCATTTTCGCCTGGCCGAGTTGCGCACCGAGGTTGAGTGCCTGCGCTCGCTGACCTACCGCGCGGTGGATGACTACATTGGCGGCGCCGATGTGACCCGCCTGGCCTCGATGGCCAAGCTCAAGTGCGGCCGCCTGATCCGCGAGGTGGCCGACAGCTGCCTGCAGTACTGGGGCGGCATGGGCTTCACCTGGGACAACCCGGTCTCGCAGGCCTACCGCGATGGCCGCCTGGTGTCCATCGGCGGTGGGGCCGACGAGATCATGCTGGGCATCATCGCCAAGCTTGAAGGCACCTTGCCCAAGAAGGCCAGGTAAGCCATGACGATCGCTTCGACGATGAGCGCGCTGCTGTTGCAGCAATCGGGCGGCGTGTTGAGCATCACGCTCAACCGCCCCGAAGTGCGCAATGCCATGTCCCTGGCCATGGTCAATGAACTGATCCAGACCTTGGCCCAGGCCGAGCAGGGCACCGGCGTGCGCGTGGTGGTGGTGCGCGGCGCGGGCGGCCATTTCTGTGCCGGGGGCGATCTGCAGGAGATGGCCAAGGCCCGCATGGCCCTGCCCGAGCCGGGTGTGGACGCGGCCGCCGAGGTGAATGCGCAGTTCGGCCGTTTGTGCCTGGCTTATGCCCGCTCCAGCCTGCCCATCATCACCGTGCTGGAAGGCACCGTGATGGGCGGCGGCTTCGGCCTGGCTTGCGTGTCTGATGTGACCCTGGCTTTGGGCAACGCGGTGTTCCGTTTGCCCGAGACCTCGCTGGGCGTGATCCCCGCGCAGATCGCGCCTTTCCTGGTTGAGCGCATTGGTTATGCCGAGGCCAAACGTCTGGCGGTGACGGGCGGCAAGGTCGAGGCCGGTGAAGCCTTGGCGATCCGCCTGGTGCACGAAGTGCATGGTGATGCCGCTTCGCTGGATGCTGCTTTGCGCCAGGTCATCGACCGCATCATGGCTTGCGCGCCAGGTGCCATCGCGGCCACCAAGGCCTTGCTGGCCCGCACGCGTTTCGAGCCGCCCCAGGACTTGATCCACGATGCGGCCGCGATGTTCTCGCAAGCCGTGCAAAGCCCCGAAGGGGTGGAGGGCACAACGGCCTTCATCCAGAAACGCAAGCCCAGCTGGGTTCCGCAAGCGAGTTGAACAAGGCATTGATCGAGACACCATGCTGAACAAGATCCTCATCGCCAACCGGGGCGAGATCGCCTGCCGCGTGATCCGCACCGCGCGCAAGCTGGGCTACCGAACCGTGGCCGTCTACAGCGATGCCGATGCGCAAGCGCCCCATGTGGACCTGGCCGACGAGGCCGTGCACATCGGTGGCTCAGCCGCCAGCGAGTCCTACCTGCGCATTGAGGCGATCCTTGATGCTGCGAAGAAAACGGGCGCCGATGCCATCCACCCCGGCTACGGTTTCTTGTCTGAGAACGAAGCCTTTGCGCAGGCTTGCATCGATGCTGGCGTGACCTTCATTGGCCCACCGCCACAAGCCATCCACGCGATGGGTGACAAGGCTAGAGCCAAGAAGCTGATGATCGAGGCCAAGGTGCCGACCGCGCCCGGCTACCTGGGCGAAAGCCAAGACGACCAGCACCTCATCAACGAGGCCGAGAAGCTGGGCTACCCCCTGCTGGTCAAGGCCGTGAGCGGTGGCGGGGGCCGGGGCATGCGCCTGGTGCACGCCAAGGAGGAGCTCGCTCAAGCCATCGTCAGCGCCCGCCGCGAAGCGCAAAGCGCCTTTGGCGATGGCACCCTGATGCTGGAGCGCCTGATCGAGAATGGCCGCCACATCGAGATCCAGGTGTTTGCCGACGCGCATGGCAACGCCGTCTACATCGGCGAGCGTGATTGCAGTGCGCAACGCCGCCGCCAGAAGGTGATCGAAGAAGCGCCATCGCCCATCGTCAGCCCCGAGATGCGCGCCAGCATGGGCCGCGATGCGGTGGCCGCCGCGCTGGCCATCGGCTACCGGGGCGCGGGCACCATCGAGTTCATCGTCGATGCCGATTTGAACTACTACTTCCTGGAGATGAACACCCGCCTGCAGGTCGAGCACCCGGTCACCGAGATGATCTCGGGCCTGGACCTGGTGGAGTGGCAACTGCGCGTGGCCGCGGGCCAGCCTTTGCCGCTCACACAAGACCAGATCACCTTGACAGGCCATTCCATCGAAGCCCGCCTGTACACCGAAGACCCCTACGCCGACTTTGCGCCGCAGACCGGAGCCATCCGCTGGTGGCGCCCCGAACGCGCGCTGCACGATGGCGTGCGCATTGACGGCGGCATCCGCGAAGGCGGCGAGGTCACGCCGTTTTACGACCCCATGGTGGCCAAGCTCATCGTGCATGGCCGCGACCGCGACGACGCCATCCGCCGCCTGATCGCCACGCTGGACGACGCACCCCTGCTGGGCCTGCGCAACAACGGCCGATTCTTGCGCGACCTGGTCGACCACCCGACCTTTCGGGGTGGCGCCATGACCACGGCCCTGATTGACCAGTGGGGCCTGGACAAGCACGCCATCCTGGACCGCCCGGTGGCCAGCGTTGAGGCCTGGTTGATCGCCGCTGCCGCGCACGCCTTCAAGGGCCGCAAGGATGCGACTGCCAAGACCCTGCGCTCGGCCAGCGTCACCGACTACGAACTGCAACTGGCCTGCGATGGCGAGCAACACCGTCTGAACGTCCGCCCCGGGCCGCAAGGCGCGATCACTTTGAGCATTGACCAGGAGCCGGCAACACACACCCTGCGCGTCATCGGCCACGAAGGTGATGAGCAAGGCGGCACCCTGCGCTACGAGATCGACGGCGTGCGCAAGCGCGTGTTGGCTGTGTGGGTCGACAAGGCACTGCACCTGGTCATCCAGGCCGCGACCTTCGTGTTCGCCGAAGTGTCGCCCTGGCCCAGCAAGGACGTGGCCAACGACCCCAGCCGCGCGGTCTCGCCCGTGGCTGGTGTGGTGGCGCAATTGCTGGTCAAGCCCGGCGATGCGGTCACCAGAGGCCAGCCGCTGCTCAGTGTCGAGGCCATGAAGATGGAAATGTGGCTCAACGCCCAGGCGCCGGGCGTGGTCAAGGCCGTTCACGTTGCCGTGGGCGAGCAAGTGCAATCCCAGGCCCTGCTGCTTGAGATCGAACTCAAGGAGCTGGACCTGACCGCTACCGAATCAAAGGAATCATGATGGAAAAAGCCATCCTCACTTGCGCGCTGACCGGCGTGTTGACCGACCCCACGCAACACCCCGTGCCCGTCACCGCTGCCGAAATGGCCGCCGCCGCGCGCCAGGCCTTCGATGCGGGTGCCTCGATCATGCATGTGCACCTGCGCCAGCAAACGCCCGGCATGGGCCGCTTCCCATCGTGGGATCCCGAGGTTGCCGCCGAGATCGACACCGCCATCCGCGAAGCCTGCCCCGGCGTCATCATCAACCTCACCACCGGTGTGATGGGTCCGGACATCTCCGGCCCCGCGGCCTGCATCCGCCGGGTGCGCCCCGAGATTGCCGCCTGCAATGCCGGCAGCCTGAACTACCTGAAAATCAAAGAGAACGGCCAGTGGGCCTGGCCGCCCATGCTGTTCGATAACACGGTCGACAAGGTCAAGGCCATGCTCGACGTGATGCACGAGACGCACACCCGCCCCGAGTTCGAATGCTTCGACGTGGGCATCGTGCGGTCGGTGGGCATGTTCCGCAAGGCCGGCATGAGTGATCACCTGGAGTACAACTTCGTGATGGGCGTGGCCTCGGGCATGCCGGTGGACGCCGACTTGCTCAAACTGCTGGTCAAGTACCGCGAGCCCGGCACCGTGTGGCAGACCACCCTGATCGGCCGCGAAGAAATCTGGCCCGTGCACCAGGCCACGGCCGACCTGGGCGGCATGTTGCGCACCGGCGTGGAAGACACCTTCTACCTGCCCGGCGGCGCCCGCACCACCGGCAATGGCCCACTGATCGAAGCCTTGGCGAAGTGCGCCCGCAACGCTGGCCGCGAGGTCGCCTCGCCGCAAGACGCCCGCGCCTTGCTGGGCCTGCGCGCCCAGGAGCTGCACGGCGAGCAGGTCAAGTCACCGGGGTAGGCTCTGAAAAAGCCCTCGGCTATCCGATATTTCAAGGTTTAGGCTCGGCCGCGCTGGGGTCCAATAGGGCCAATCCTTTTGAAGATTGCGCGCACCTCATGTCGGCCACCTCGTCTGCCTCCGAAGTCTCTGGTGACAACCCCTCCGTCACCCTGGACTACCTGCTGCGGCGCATGCGTCACAAAAGCGATTTCCCGACCCTGTCGGCCTCGGTGACGCGCATTCAATCCCTGTCCGAGTCAGAGAACGAAAGCCTGGGCGGCCTGTGCGATGAAATCCTCAAGGACGTCGCGCTGACTCAAAAGCTGCTGCGCCTGATCAACACACCCCACTACCGACGCGGTGGCGGTGATGCCATCAGCACCGTCTCACGCGCCGTGTCCCTGATCGGCCTGGCGGGTGTGCGCAACCTGGCCTTGTCGCTGATGCTCGTCGAGCACATGGAAGACAAGCAGCACGCCCAGCAGCTCAAGGAAGAGTTTTTGCGCACGGTGATGGCCGGCACCCTGGCCAGCGAGCTGTGCATCAGTTCACGCGATGCCGAGGACGCGTTCATTGGATCGCTGTTCCGCAACCTGGGCCGCTTGCTGGCCGAGTTCTACCTGCCCGATGAGGCCCAGGAAGTTCGAGGGCTGGCGCGTCCTGCCGAAGACGGCACGCCGGCCCAGATGACCGAAGCCGCAGCCTCTGCCCAGGTGATGGGCATGCCCTTTGAAGACCTGGGGCAGGCCGTGGGCCAGACCTGGGCTTTGCCTGATCGTTTGCTGGCCGTCATGAGGGCCCCGACGGGCTCTGTGCCCAGCCGGTCTCAGCTGGGCAAGCCCGAGCACCAGGCCTGGCTGGCCACGCTGGCCAACGCGGCCGCCGACGCCATGCTGTTTTCTGCGCCCGAGGCACTGGGCCAGCGGCTCACCACCCTGAACCACACCTACGCCGTGGCGCTGGAACTCAAGTCCACCGCTGTGCAAGAGGCGGCCGGCCGCGCCCGCAAGCGCCTGACCGAGCTGACCCAGGCCCTCAAGATGGAGTTTCCCAAAAACTCCCAGGCCGAACGCATGCTGGACCACTTTTACGTGGATGCGCCCAATGCCGGTCAGACAGGGGGGCCCGGCCCTGAAGCACTGGGCCTGGTCGTGGCAGGCACCGATGGCGAGCTGGGAGCTGACAAAATTGCCATGTCGACAAGATCGGCCGACGTGCTCACCAGTGGCATCCAGGACATCACCAACACGATGGTCGATTCCTTCAAGCTCAACGACATCCTGCGCATGATCCTGGAGACGATTTACCGGGCGCTGGATTGCCGCCGCGTGATCTTCTGCATGCGCGATGCCAAGACCATGCGGCTGATTGGCCGCATTGGCCTGGGCGAGGGTGCCGATGGCATTAAAACGTCTTTCCAGATTCCCTTGACGGTGGCCCCTGGAGCGCAGGCTGATCTGTTCACCGCTGTCAGCCTGAAGGGGGCCGACACGCTCATCTCCGATGCCAGCGCCGAGGCCATCCGCAACCGCCTGCCCGTGTGGTTCCGCGACCGTGTTCAGGCGCCGACATTTTTGCTCTTGCCCATGTCGATGAAGCACCAGGGCAAGGAGATGGTGCTGGGCCTGATCTACGCCGACAAGGCCCAGGCCGGCAGCTTGCAGATCAGCGAGAAGGACTTGTCCTTGCTGCGCACCTTGCGCAACCAGGCCTTGATGGCCTTCAAGCAAACGACTGGCGGATAGGCCGGGTGTGGATAATCGCGGGCATATGTTCCGCATCGTCCTCGTCGAACCTGAAATCCCGCCCAACACGGGCAATGTGATCCGCCTGGCGGCCAACACCGGCTGTGAGCTGCACCTGATCGAGCCCTTGGGTTTTTCGATGGACGACAAGCTGTTGCGCCGCGCCGGCCTGGATTACCACGAGCACGCGCCCGTGCGCCGCCATGCCAACTGGCAGGCCTTCGTTGATGCTGTGCAGCCCGACCGATCCCGCATGTTCGCCTTCACCACGCGTGGCAGCCGCCTGCTGGGTGATTTCCAGTGGCAAGCCGGTGACTGGCTGGTGTTTGGCTGCGAGACGCGGGGCCTGGACCCGGCCCTGCGTGAGCAGTTCCCAGCAGATCAACGCGTGCGCCTGCCGATGCTGCCCGAGCAGCGCAGCCTGAACCTCAGCAATGCCGTGGCCGTGGCCGTTTTTGAGGCCTGGCGCCAGAACGGTTATTCGAACGGGGTTTGAATGCGCGCGCCAGCGGTTTCGGCCTTGGCCTCGCGGCTCATCAGCGCACCCACGGCCTTGGCCGGGGTGATGCGGCCTTCCAGCACGGCCACCACGGCTTCGGTGATGGGCATGTCCACCTCCAGCGCCTTGGCGCGTTGCAGCACCGTGGCGGCGCTGTAAACGCCTTCGGCCACGTGACCCAGGTCGGACAGGATCTGCGCCAGGGGCAGCCCCTCGGCGAGTTTGAGGCCCACCGTGCGGTTGCGAGACAGGTTGCCGGTGGCGGTCAGCACCAGGTCGCCCAGGCCCGACAGGCCCATGAAAGTGTCGGTTTGCGCCCCCAGGGCCACGCCCAGGCGCGTCATCTCGGCCAGGCCACGTGTGATCAGGGCGGCGCGGGCATTCAAGCCCAGTTGCATGCCATCGACGATGCCTGTGGCGATGGCCAGCACGTTCTTGACGGCGCCGCCCACTTCCACGCCAATCGGATCATTGGAGGTGTAGACGCGCAAGCTGTCACTGTGGAAAGCCGCCACGGCCTGGTCGCCCAGGGTGGTGTCGAAACTGGCGGCCACCAGGGCCGTGGGCTGATTGCCAGCGACTTCGTTGGCAAAACTGGGGCCGGACAACACGCCGCAACGCGCATGCGGGCGCAGTGCCATGGCGATTTCGTGGCCCAAGCGCCCGGTGCCTTTTTCAAAGCCCTTGCACAGCCACAGCGCGGCCACGTCCTCGGGCAGTGCGCGCAACATGCCATCCAGCGCCGCCATGGGCGTGCCGATGATGACCAACCCGCCATGGGCCCCTTGCGCGCGCGAATGCGCCACGGCCTCGTTCAGGTCGTGCGTCACGCGCAGGGCGTCGGGGAAGGGCGTGTCGGGCAGGTAGCGTGCATTGCGCCGCGTGGCCTGCATTGCGCGCGCCTGGGGCTCGTCGCGAGCCCAGAGCAGCACGTGGGGGTTGTGGCGGGCGGCGCTGATGGCCAGCGCTGTGCCCCAGGCCCCCGCGCCCAGAACCGTGAGGTTCATGAGGGCAAAAAGATCAGGAATTCAGGGCTTGAGGCGCGCCGGCAGCGGCTTGCTGCAGCTGGGCTTCGTACATGGCCTGGAAGTTGACTTCGGTCAGGTGCACGGGCGGGAAGCCGGTGCGGTTGATGATGTCGGCCACGGTGGCGCGCAGATAAGGGTAAACGATCTGTGGGCAGGCGATGGCCACGATCGGTTGCATCTGTTCTTGGGGCACGTTGCGGATCTCGAACAGACCGGCTTGCTTGGCTTCGACCAGGAACAGCACCTTGTCGTTGACCTTGGTGGTCACGGTGGCGGTGACGGTGATCTCGAACAGGCCTTCGTTGACTTCTTCGGCGTTCAGGTTGAGCTGCACGTCAACCTGGGGTTGGCCTTGCTCCAGCAGGATGGCGGGCGCGTTGGGCTGTTCCAGCGACAGATCCTTCAGGTAGATGCGCTGGATGTTGAAGGAAGGTTGGCCGTTGATGGCTTGGTCGGTCATGGTGAATCCTTGGGATGGAGCGC
>NZ_JACMNS010000204.1 GCF_014378415.1 Aquabacterium sp. | reverse complement strand
GGATGCCACCTTGTCGGTGGGTTTGTTCGATGGCGACGAGCAGGCCGTGCTGGTGTTGGACTCGTCGCGCAAGGCCTATGTGCATGTGGCACGCGGCCAGGTGGTGGTGAATGGTGAAACGCTGGAAGCCGGCGATGCCTTATTGCTGGAGGACGAGGCCGGCCTGAAGGTGGAGCAAGGCCAGGCGGCCGAAGTGCTGGTGTTCGACCTGGCCGCCTGATCTGCGTGACGCGATGTCAGCGCTGCTGAACTTCCAGTGAGTAGGCGGCGTGCTCGTCGATGCCAATGGTTTCCACGAGCCAGGGCAGTGCCTCGGCCAGCGAGTCGTACATCGTGTGCGGCGGGTTGATGACGAACATGCCGCTGCCGTGCAGGCCCAGGCCGTCTTTCGAGGCGCCCTTGACCCGCAAGGTGGCGTGCAGCCAATCGACCGACAGCTCGCTGGCGGCGCGCTTGAGCTGCGCCGGCAACTGATTGGACTCGCGGCGCGCGACCTCGGGGTACCAGATGGCGTACACGCCCGTGGAAAAGCGCGGCACATTGTCTTTCAGGGCCTGCACCACGCGGCGGTAGTCTTCCTTGATCTCGTAGGACGGGTCCATGTGGACCAGGCCACGGCGCGGCGGCGGGGGCACGCAGCCCTTCAGGCCGCCAAAGCCATCAGCCGCCTGAATGCTCACGCCGCGCTTGACCGACGAGAAGTGGTTTTGCAGGTTCTTGACCTCGCTGGGATGGAGTTCGAACAGGCGCAGGTGGTCGCCCTCGCGGAGCATTTGCGCGGCGATCTGCGGCGAGCCCGGGTACCAGTCCAGGCGGTCGCCCGTGTTGGTGGCGCGGATCTGCTCGAGCAGGTCGGCCACGCCCTGGGGCAGGTCGGGCGCGTTGCGCGCTTGCCAGACCTTGACGATGCCGTCGAGTGCTTCACCACTCTTGGCCGCGTAGGTGCTGGTCAGGTCATAGACCCCGCCACCGGCGTGGGTGTCAATGACCCAGAAAGGTTTGTCTTTGAGAAGCAGGTGCGAAAGCAGCTGCACCAAAACCATGTGCTTGAGCACATCGGCATGGTTGCCCGCGTGGAAGCCGTGTCGATAACTGAACATGCCCCAAGGGTAGCGGCTTTTCGCCAAATTCCCGGCATGATCCGACGATTCGCTTTGATGAACGAACGATTTGCATTAACTGGATGACCATGACCAACGCCCTCGCTCCTGTCCGCCTGCTGGTGATTGCTGGCAGTGCCCGAAAAGGCTCCTACAACCGCCAATTGGCCGACCTGGCCGGGCACAAGGCGCAGGCTTTGGGCGCCCAGACCACCTCGGTCGATCTGGCCGCTTTGGACCTGCCTTTGTTCCATGCCGATTGGGATGCCCAGCACAGCGTGCCGCCCGGGGCTTTGAAGCTGCGCGAGTTGTTCGCCTCGCACGATGGCTTGCTGCTGGCTTGCCCTGAGTACAACGCCTTGCCCACCCCCTTGCTGATCAACAGCTTTGATTGGCTGTCGACCGTGCCGGAAGGTGAGGGCCACCCTG
The DNA here is from genome assembly GCF_014378415.1 of Aquabacterium sp. Lineage (GTDB taxonomy): Bacteria > Pseudomonadota > Gammaproteobacteria > Burkholderiales > Burkholderiaceae_C > Aquabacterium. The sequence goes on along the minus strand of NZ_JACMNS010000204.1, from coordinate 33,153 downwards.
GCGGTGCGGCCACCACGGTCAGCAAGCCGGTGGGCTTGTTGGCGGCCTCGCCAGGCGCGCTGGGCGGCATCCGGGCCTTGCCCATCGTGCGCACCTTTTTGAGCACGAATTTCGCGATGGTGGTCGTGCCTGAGCAATTGGGCATTTCGCAGGCCGACCAGGCTTTCGACGAGGCCGGTGCGCTCAAAAGCGCGGGTTACGACAAGATTCTGGCCAAGGTGGTGGCCTCGGTCATCCAGCAAGCTCGCTGGCGCGCCGCGGCCTGAACTATGGGGTGGTGGCCGTGCCTGACTGGGCCAGGAATGGCAGGGCTGCGTTTAAGGTCTGCTGAGGGTCTTCCTCTTGCGGGATGTGGCCCAGCTTGGGAAACGTGACCAGCGTGCAGTGCTGGATTTCACGGCAAAACTGCGGCCCGTTGGCAGGCGAGACCATGCCGTCCTTCAGCCCCCACAGCACCAGCGTGGGCTGTTGCACGCGTCGGATCATGTGCGAGCTGGCACCCCACTGCGCCTGGTCCATGCGCTGGAACAGCGCGCGCCGATTGCCCACGCGCAGGGCCAGTTCAAAGTAGCGCTGCACGCGCTCGGGCGTGACTCGGCTGGGGTCGCCAAACACGCTGCGCACGCTGGACTCGACCACGGCACGCGGCAGGATCCGTTCTGCGATCCAGCGCCAACTGCGCGCGCTGGCGATCCGAAACCCGACGGGCATGGACAGCGCCGATTGCGCATAGCCGTCGGAGTCGACCAGCACCAGCTTGCGCACGCGCTCGGGCGCCAGGATGGCCGTTTGCCAGGCCACTTCGCCGCCCAGGGCATTGCCCACCAGCACCACCCGCTTGACGCCCAGCGAGTCCAGCAGGCGCAGCACGAAGCGCGTGTAGGCATCAATGTGGTACTCGCCTTGGGGGCTGGGCCCAGTCAGGCCAAAACCGGGCAAGTCAACCGAGATGACCCGCCGCGTTTTTTGTAACTCCTGCTGCCAGCCTTCCCAGCTGTGCAGGCTGGAGGCCATGCCGTGCAGCAGCACGATGGGCACCGGGTCGTTGCGCGGCCCGGTGTCGCGGATGTGGGCCTGCATGCCGTCCAGCTCGACAAAGGTGGAGGGTTCCTTGGCCCATTTGGCCACCAGTGGCCCGATCTGGCGATCCGGCTCCCAGGACACGGTCACGGCGATGGCCAGGCCGAGGCCCAGCAGCACGCAGCTCCACCAAACGCGATTGAGCCAGGTCATGCAGGCATCAACTGGTGGCGCGCACTGGCTGGCGGGGCTTGTTCATGCGCTTCACGTAGCGGATCACGTGGCTTTGGTAGCTGGCGCCCAGCAGTCGCACCAACTTGTCGAGGAACTTGGCATCGGGGCCGACCAGCACGCGGCGTTGGTTCTTCTCAACAGCCGCCAGGATCTGCAACGCCGCCGATTGCGCGGTGGTGGTGTTGATCATCTTGTTGGCCCGGCGCTTTTGCTGTTCAACGCTCACGCCCGTGACCTTCTCCATGGCCGGGTCGATCTTGCCGGCCAGGGCGATGTTGGTGGCGATACCGCCAGGGTGCACGCAGGTGGCGCTCACGCTGGCGCCCTCCATTTCAAGCTCCATGCGCAAGCATTCGGTGTAGCCGCGCACGGCGAACTTGCTGGCGTTGTAGGTGCCTTGGCTGGGGATGGACATCAGCCCGAACAGGCTGGACGTGTTGATGATGTGGCCATCGCCCGAGGCCTTCAAGTGCGGCAGGAAAGCCTGCGTGCCATGCACCACGCCCCAGAAGTTGATGCCCATGATCCATTCAAAATCGCTGATCTTGCACGACTCGACCGGCACCGTCAGCGACACGCCTGCGTTGTTGAAGATCAGGTTGACGCGGCCGTGGTCGCGGGCGACCTGGTCGGCCCAGGCGAAGACATCGTCGCGCTTGGCCACGTCCAGCTTGGCGATGGTGACCTTGACGCCATGCACGCCCGCCAGCTCGGCCGTCTTGGCCAAGTCGGCTTCATTGACGTCGCTCAGGGCCAGGTGGCAGCCACGGCTGGCCAGCTCGACCGCCAGGGTGCGGCCCATGCCCGAAGCGGCACCGGTGATGGCGGCGACTTTGTTCTTGAAGGATTTCATGGCGGTCAGGCTCCGGTCGTGACGCGGGTGATGAACTGGGCGGATTCTTTCAGACTCTGGCGCCCTTCGGGCAACATCACCATGGTGGGCCAGACGTGCGGCATCTTGGCCTTCAGGTGAATCTCGCTTTGCACGCCTTGCTGCAAGGCGCGGTCGTGCAGGCGGGTCGAGTCGGACAGCAGGATCTCGTGCTTGCTGGCATGGATCATCAAAGGCGGCAGGCCCTTCAGATCGGCGAACAGCGGCGAGGCCAGTGGGTGGGTCGCCGATTGGCCAGCCAGGTAGAAGGTGGCGGCCTGGGGCAATGATTCGGGGTTGAACATCACGTCGGCGTCGGCCAAGGTCTTCATGGTTTCGCCAGAGCAGGACAGGTCAGTCCAGGGCGAAAACAGCACAGCGCCCGCGGGCATGGGCAGGCCCTGGTCGCGCGAGGCCACCAGGCAGGCCAAGGCCAGGCCACCACCGGCAGAGTCGCCCGCGAAGACCACGCTCTTGGGCGAGATGCCCTGGTTCAGCAGCTCTTTCCACCAGGCCACGGCGTCATCGACGGCGGCGGGGAAGATGTTCTCGGGGGCCATGCGGTAGTCGACCGACAGCACGCGTGCCTGGGCGCTGCGGGCCAGGTAGGAGCAGGTGGGGCGGTGGGTGTCCAGGCCGCAGAAGAAGTAACCGCCGCCATGGAAGTACAGCACGGTGCGCTGTGGGTTGGCCACGCTCAGCCATTCGGCGGCACACAGGCTTGATTCGCCTTTGGCGGCCACTGGCGTGTGTTTGACCTCTTTCGGCGGCGCGGGGTATCGGCTGGCCGCCTTGGTGATCATGTGGCGGACTTTGGGGACATCGATCGGACCACGGCCCTTGCTTTTGAACTGCCAACGAAGAATCAGGTTGGCGATGACTGCTTGGATGCTCATGCTTTGTCCGTGGTGTATTTCGAAAGATTGAAGTGGCGCGTCTTCAAGCGGTACGCAAATGTAAAGCCTGGCCACAGCAAGGAATTGCGGCCCTTGTCATCGACGTACCAGCTCTTGCAGCCCGAGTTCCACACGGTTTGCTGCAACTCGTTTTGCACCTTGTCGATGAACTGTGCCTGTGCTTCTGGCTTGACGTTTAACGCCTTGATGCCGTGCTCTTTCATGGCCTTGATCGCACTGACGATGTAGTGCGCTTGCGACTCGATCATGAAGACCATGGAGTTGTGGCCCAGGCCGGTGTTGGGGCCCATCAGCATGAAGAAATTGGGGAAGCCCGACACGGCCACGCCCAGGTAGGCTTCGGGGCCATTTTTCCAAACGTCGGCCAGGTCGATGCCGCCTTTGCCGAACACTGTTTTGCGGGGGATCGGGTCCTGCACCTTGAAGCCAGTGCCCAGGATGATGGCGTCGACCGGGCGCTCCACACCATCGCTGGTGACCACGCCGCGTGGCGTGATTTCCTGGATGCCTTCGGTGATGACCTCGACGTTGGTGCGGGCCAGGGCCGGGTAGTAGTCGTTCGAGATCAGCAGGCGTTTGCAGCCTGGCGTGTAGTCGGGCGTGAGCTTGGCTTGCAGCACCGGGTCCTTGATGGATTGGGCGATCTTGCGCTTGGCGACCTTGGCCACCAGGCCCATCCACTCGGGCTTGAACTTGAAGGCCAGGAAGCGCAGCTCCATCGTCCAGTACAGCTTGGTGCGCTCCCAGCGCTGGCGCCAGGGGTTGGCACTGAAGTCGGCCTGTTCGCGCGGCGACATCGGGCGGTCGTCTTTGGGCACGACCCAGGGCGGCGTGCGCTGAAAGTAATACAGGTGGTCGACCTTGGGCGCGATGTTGGGCACGAACTGGATGGCGCTGGCGCCGCTGCCGATCACGGCCACGCGCTTGCCGACCAGGTTGTAGTCGTGGTCCCAGGTGGCGGAGTGGAAGGTGGCACCCTTGAACTTGTCCAGGCCTTTGAGGTTGGGGACGGCGGGGTTGCTCAGGCCGCCCATGCCCGAGACCAGGATCTCGGCCTCGAACAGGCGGCCATCGTCGGCTTCAACCGACCACAGCTTGCGGGCATCGTCGTAGCGCGCGCTCAACAGGTTGGCGTTGAAGCGGATGTGCTTGAGCAGGTCGTACTTGGTGGCCACGCCCTTGAGGTAGGCGTAGATCTCGGGTTGGGGCGCGTACATGCGCGACCAGTTCGGGTTGGGCTCAAACGAGAACGAATACAAATGCGAAGGCACATCGCAGGCGCATCCCGGGTAAGTGTTGTCGCGCCAGGTGCCGCCCACGTCGTCGGCGCGCTCCAGCAACACGAAGTCGTTTTCGCCCATGTCACGCAGCTTCACGCCCATGCACAGGCCGGAGAAACCGGTGCCGATCACCAGGATCTTGTGGCGCTGGATGGGGGCAGTCTGGGCATCGGCTTTGGGCTTGTGAGCGAGGTTGGAGTTCGGGTTCATGCGACTTCTCAAATCCGTTTTTGTGACAAAGAATCATGTCAGATTAACTTTGACAATGATCCATGTCAATATAGTGATCCCTATGGACGGACTAATTTCTGACACCAACCCCCCGAACAAGCGCCGCTATGGTGGCGTCTTGCCCGAGGACCGCCAGCGCCAGCGGCGGGTCAAGCTCATCGACGGCGCCATCGAGGTGTTCGGCACGAAGGGCTTCCACGCCGCAACCGTGCGCGAGGTGTGCGTGGCCGCGCACCTGACGGAGCGTTACTTCTACGAATCCTTCAAGACGCTGCCGCAGCTGTTCATCGCCGTGTACGCGCATTTGCGCGAAGAGCTGATGGCCAAGACCTTGGCGGTGATGGCGCAGGCCGAGCAGACACCGCTGGGCCTGTTGGAGCCCGCCATCCGCGTCTTCCTGGAGTTCATCCGCGACGATCCCCGCCGTGGCCGGATCATGCTGGTCGATTCTTTGGGCATCGACAGCGAAGTGGCGGCCTTCAGTGGGGCCACGGCGCGCGACTACTCCGAGTTGCTCAAATTCCACCTGAGCCGCATGGTGCCCGCCGCCGACTTGCCCGACCTCAGCCTGGAGCTGCTGGCCGAAGGCATGATCGGCATGAACGTGCTGCTGGCCGCACGCTGGATGCAGGATGGGTTTGTGGAGCCGATCGACAAGGTGGTGAGGACCAATCTGCTGCCGTATCGGGGGCTGATGGCCTTGCTGGATGCCCCGGCGCCCTGATCTTTTGACGACGGCTCAGCGTTCGTTGGGCGTCAAATCTGCGCCCAGCGCTTCGCGCTCATCAAACACAAAACAGCTGCCCTGGTAGTGCTCGCCGCCGGCCAACTCGAAGTACTTCAGGATGCCGCCGTCCAGCTGGTAGACGTGGTCCAGGCCGGCCTCGGCCATGAACAGCGCCGCCTTTTCGCAGCGGATCCCGCCAGTGCAAAAGCTGACCACGGTCTTGTCCTGCAGTTCTGCCTTGTGGGCCAGCAACTGGTCCGGGAACTCGCTGAATTTGCCCAGGCGCCAGTCGATCGCGCCTTCAAACGTCCCGAAATCGACCTCGAAGCCATTGCGCGTGTCCAGCGTGACCACCTCGCGGCCCTCGTCGTCGTGGCCCTGGTCCAGCCAGCGTTTCAGGGTGGGCGCATCCACCGCTGGGGCGCGGCCTTCGGCCCCCTCCACATCCGGGCGGATGGTGGGGTGGTTCATGCGGATGATCTCGGTCTTGACCTTGACCAGCATCTTGTGAAAAGGCACGGCCTCAGACCAGCTTTCCTTCGGGCGCAGGTCGTCAAAGCGCGGATCGGTGCGCAGCCAGCCCACCAAATCGCGCACGGCCTGTTCAGGCCCCGCCAGGAAGAGGTTGATCCCTTCCTCGGCCAGCAAAATGGTCCCTTTCAGGCCTGAAGCCTGGCACAAGGCCATCGCCTGATCCCGCAACTGGGCAGCATCGGGCAAGGTGACGAATTTGTACGCGGAAATGTTCAGGATCTGGGCCATGGGCGCGATTCTACGAAAGGCGCTTCTTACAATCCCCCCATGCCCTTCACTCACCTGCGCACCCACACCGAGTTTTCCGTCGTCGATGGCACCCTTCGCATCGACGACCTCGTGGCTGCCGCCAAAGACGACCGCCAGCCCGCCCTGGCCATCACCGACCTGAGCAACCTGTTCGGGGCGGTCAAGTTCTATTCAGCCGCGCGCAAAAAAGGCGTTCAGCCCATCATCGGGGCTGATGTGTGGCTGGAGGCCGACGAGCCCCAGCGGCCTGCCTCGCGTTTGCTGCTGCTCATCCAGAACAGCCAGGGCTACCTGCATTTGAGCGAGCTGTTGGGCGATGCCTGGACAGCCCCTGGCCCGCGCACGCACGCCACGGTCAGTTGGGCCAATCTGCAGGCCAAATCGGGCGGATTGATCGCGCTGTCGGGCGCCGAAATGGGCGTCATCGGCCAGGCTTTGACGCAGGGCGACCTGGCGCGAGCGCAAGTGCTGGCCCAGCGCCTGGGCGGCATCTTCGAAGGGCGCTTTTACATTGAGCTGCAGCGCTCGGGCCATGGTACCAACGAGACCTACCTCCGCGCCGCTGTGCCCATGGCCTCGCGCCTGGGCCTGCCGGTGGTGGCCACGCACCCGGTGCAGTTTTTAACGCCCGATGACTTCGAGGCGCACGAGGCGCGTGTGTGCATTTCCGAGGGCGAGACCCTGGGCAACCCGCGCCGGGTCAAGAAGTTCACCCGCGAGCAGTATTTCAAGACGCAAGCGCAGATGGAGGCGCTGTTCGCCGACATCCCCTCGGCCGTCGCCAACACGGCGGCCATCGCGCGCCGCTGCAGCTTGACCTTGGTGCTGGGCAAGCCGCAACTGCCCAACTTCCCCACGCCCATCCTGCAAGACGGGCCGGACCAGGGCAAGCCCATGCCCATGTCGGACTACTTCCGGGCGCTGTCCTTCGAGGGCCTGGAAGAGCGGTTGGTGCACCTGTTCCCGGACGAGGCGGCGCGCGAGGCCAGGCGCAAAGAGTACGTCGATCGGCTCGAATTCGAGATCAACACGATCCTGAACATGGGCTTTCCGGGGTACTTCCTGATCGTGGCCGACTTCATCAACTGGGCCAAGAACAACGGTTGCCCGGTGGGACCGGGCCGGGGCTCGGGTGCCGGCTCGCTGGTGGCTTACGCGCTGAAGATCACGGACCTGGACCCGCTGCAGTACAACCTGCTGTTCGAGCGTTTCCTTAACCCCGAACGCGTCTCGATGCCCGACTTCGACATCGACTTTTGCCAGGGCAACCGCGACCGCGTCATCGACTACGTCAAGGACAAGTACGGGCGCGAAGCGGTGAGTCAGATCGCCACCTTCGGCACCATGGCGGCCAAGGCCGCATTGCGTGACGTGGGCCGCGTGCTGGGCATGGGCTATGGCCACGTCGACAGCATCGCCAAGCTGATCCCGGCGCCACCTGGCAAGAGCGTCACCTTGGCCCGGGTGCCCGCCGTCCCTGACCCTGGCGTGATCTACGCCCGCAAGGAAGCACCCGAGCTGGAGCAGCGCGAGGCCGCCGAAGAAGAAGTGGCCGAGCTGCTGACCCTGGCCATGCGCGTGGAAGGCATGGTGCGCAACATCGGTATGCACGCCGGGGGTGTGCTGATCGCGCCCGGCAAGATCACCGACTTCTGCCCGCTGTACATGCAGCCGGGCAGTGACAGCGCGGTGTCGCAATACGACAAGGACGACGTCGAGGCCATCGGCCTGGTCAAGTTCGACTTTTTGGGCCTGGCCACGCTGACGATTCTGGAGACCGCCAAGGACTTCATCATCGCGCGGCACCCGGACCAGAAGGACTTCGACTTCGCCAAGATTCCCCTGAAGGACGCGGCCACCTACCGCCTGCTGTCCGAAGGCAAGACCGTGGCCGTGTTCCAGCTCGAATCACGCGGCATGCAAGGCATGTTGCGCGACGCCAAGCCCAGCGTCTTCGAGGACATCATCGCCCTGGTGGCTTTGTACCGCCCTGGTCCCATGGACCTGATCCCCTCGTTCTGCGCGCGCAAGCACGGCCGTGAAGAGGTGGAGTACGCCCATCCCCTGATGGCCGAGGTGCTCAAGGAAACCTACGGGATCATGGTGTACCAGGAGCAGGTGATGCAGGTGGCCCAGAAGGTGGGTGGCTACTCGCTGGGCGGCGCCGACATGCTGCGCCGGGCCATGGGCAAGAAGAAGCTGGAAGAGATGGCCGAGCACCGCACGATCTTCGCGGAGGGTGCGGCCAAGAACAACATCAAGCCCGCCAAGGCCGACGAAATCTTCGACCTGATGGAGAAGTTCGCAGGCTACGGCTTCAACAAGTCGCACGCCGCCGCGTATGCCTTGCTGGCGTACCACACGGCCTGGCTGAAGGTGCATTACACGGCAGAGTTTTTTGCGGGGAACATGAGCGTGTCGAGTGACGACACGGACAAGCTCAAGATCTTCCACGACGACGCCACGCAGAATTTCAACATCACCTTCACGCCGCCCAATGTGAACGCGGGCGCGTGGAAGTTCGAGCCGATTGACCACAAGACCATCTGCTATGCCCTGGGTGCCATCAAGGGCACGGGGCAGGGCGCCATCGAGGCCATCGTGGCCTGCCGCAACGAAGGCGGGCCCTTCACCAGCTTCTTCAATTTTTGCGCGCGGGTCGACCGTTCGCGCGTCAACAAGCGCGTGGTCGAGGCTTTGATCAAGGCCGGGGCCTTTGATTTGCTGGAGCCCCGCCGGGCCAGCTTGTTGGCCAGCGTTGCCCTGGCCTTTGACTACGCTGACACCCAACTGGCCAATGCCGACCAAGGCGGCCTGTTTGACTTTGGCGATTCGCACGCGGCCTCGACCAACGAGCCCGACCTGGTGCCCACCGAACCTTGGGGTTTGAAGGAGCAGCTCACGCTGGAAAAAACCGCCATCGGTTTCTACTTGTCGGGCCATCTGTTCGACGAGGCGGAAGCCGAGGTGCGCCGCTTCGCCAAGCAACGCATCGCCGACCTGCAGGACAGCCGCGAGGTGCAGGTGGTGACCGGCATCATCAGCGACTTGCGCGTCATCAATGGCGCGCGTGGGCGTGTTGGTTTGTTCAAGCTGGACGACAAGAGCGAAAGCATCGAAGCCGTGGCCAACCAGGACACGATGGATGCCAACAAGGAGCTGCTCAAGGACGACGAACTGGTGATCATCACGGGCAAGGTGCAGACCGATCGCTTCTCGGGCGGATTGCGTCTGAATGTGCAGCAGGTGATGAGCCTGGCGGCGGCGCGTTGCCGCTTCGCCCGCTTCGTGCGCGTGACTGCCAAGAGCCAGCATTTGCCCGTGGCCGACGTGTTGCGCGAGTTCCCGGCGCGGCGTGTGGCCTTGCCCCAGCCTGGTCAGGCTGAGACCCTCCAGGGTTTGCCGATCCGCGTGGTGGTTGAGCGCCAGGCCGCTGATTTGGCGGCCCGGGGTGAGCTGGACTTGGGCGAATCAGCGCGGGTGTATCCCAGTGATCAGGCTTTGGCGCGCTTCAAAGAGCTGATGCCCTTAGGCCAGGCCCAGATCGTCTACGGCGAAGGCTGATCAATCCCAGCGGTGCCAGCCACGGTCGGGGTAGAAACGATCACCGCGATCACCGCGATCACCGCGATCACCGCGCCAACCTGGGGCCGGCGCGCCACCGTAAATCACCACGCCCGGCGGGTTGGGCGCGTAGTACGTGGCCGGGCCCACACCCGGGTCGTAGTAGGGCGCGGGTTGTGGGGCGGCGGCCACTGGGGCGGCGTAACCAACGGGGCTGACCGTCACATCCAGGGGGATGGTGCGGCCAGGCTCGTGGTCCATCTGGGTGCTGTAACGCTGGCCCGCGTATTCGTAGACTACTTCATAGGCCACCACCTGGTTTTCATAGGACGCCTGCTGTTGGCATTGGCGCACCGAGCGTGTGGTGCCTTGGCGGCCGTTGTTCTCGATGTGGTCGCCCAGCACCGCGCCGCCGATCAAGCCAGCGCCTGTGGCCAGCGCCCTGCCGCCGCCCTTGCCCAGGGCATTGCCCATCACGCCACCCGCAATGGCCCCCAGCAACGCCCCGGCGCCCGACGAGCGTGCAGGATCCTGGTACAGCTGATCCTGGCACACCTGGCGGGGCACGGTGACCTGAGCGATCACCGGTGTGGCCGAGATGACTTTGGCCTGCACGGTTTGCGAGGTCGAGCTGGGGGTGCCGATGACGGAGCCCACACGGGGGCCGGCGGTGGCGGCGCCCGTGGCCAGTGCGCAGCCAAGGGCCAGCACGGTGCTCAGGGTGGGGCGGTGGTTCATGTGATCTCTCCATTGGCGGCCGACCATGGCGTCGACCTTGAGCCTTCAACGGCGCTCAGTCAAGGCAGGTGGACAGGGTTGATTTGTGAATTGCGTAAAGATCGGTGAAGACTTCCGCCCTGCAGGGCGCCTAAAATGTGCGGTTGTCTCAATCGCCATTCATCACCATGTCCAAGACCGTCAAGCCCGCCGTCAAGCCCATCGCCGCCGCAGCCCCCCAAGTCAAGAAAGTCGTCCTGGCTTATTCAGGCGGTCTGGACACCTCCATCATTCTGAAATGGCTGCAGGACGAGTACCACTGCGAAGTGGTCACCTTCACCGCCGACATCGGCCAGGGTGAAGAGATCGAGCCAGCGCGCGCCAAGGCCATCAAGATGGGCATCAAGCCCGAGAACATCTTCATCGAAGACCTGCGCGAAGAGTTCGTGCGCGACTACGTGTTCCCCATGTTCCGCGCCAACGCGCTGTACGAAGGCGAATACCTGCTCGGCACCTCCATCGCCCGCCCACTGATCGCCAAGCGCCTGATCGACATCGCGCGCAAGACCAAGGGCGACGCCATCAGCCACGGCGCCACCGGCAAGGGCAACGACCAAGTCCGCTTCGAGCTCGGCGCCTACGCGCTGATGCCCGGCGTGAAGGTGATTGCCCCCTGGCGCGAGTGGGACCTGCTGTCCCGTGAAAAGCTGCTGGCCTACGCCGACAAGCACGGCATCCCGGTCGATTTCAAGAAGCGCAAGGGCGGCGCGCCTTATTCGATGGACGCTAACCTGCTGCACATCAGCTACGAAGGCGGTGTGCTGGAAGACCCGAATTTCGAGCCTGAAGCGTCGATGTGGCGCCTGACGGTCTCGCCCGAGAAGGCCCCCAACAAGCCGCAAATCATCGAGCTGACCTACGCCAAGGGCGACGTGGTCGCCATCGACGGCGTGAAGATGTCGCCCGCCACGGTGCTGACCAAGCTGAATGAAATCGGCGGCAAGCACGGCATCGGCCGCCTTGACAAGGTTGAGAACCGCTACGTGGGCATGAAGAGCCGTGGCTGTTACGAAACCCCGGGCGGCACCATTTTGCTGTCGGGCCACCGCGCCATCGAGTCGATCACGCTGGACCGCGAAGTGTTGTCCCTCAAGGACGACCTGATGCCCCGTTACGCCCGCCTGATCTACAACGGCTACTGGTTTAGCCCCGAGCGCGAACTGCTGCAAGGCCTGATCGACGCCAGCCAGGTCACCGTCAACGGCACGGTCAAGCTCAAGCTGTACAAGGGCACCATTTTGTGCACGGGCCGCGAGTCCAAGACCGACAGCCTGTTCGACGCCAAGATCTCGACCTTCGACGACGATGGCGGCGCTTACAACCAGGCCGACGCGGCCGGCTTCATCAAGCTGAACGCCCTGCGCCTGCGCATTGGGGCCAACGTGAACGCCCAGCGCGCGGCCACAGCCAAAGCCAAGGCCGACAAGTCGGTGGCCCGCAAAACGGCTGCCAAGAAGGCTGTGGCCAAGAAAGCTGCCGCCAAGCCCACCGCGGCCAAGCCCGCCGCCAAAAAGGCCGCTTGATTGGCGTGATTGATCCGGGTGACCGCCCATCGGTGGTCACCCTTCACTGATTTCATCTGGAGATTTCTTCATGACCACCACCACCCTGGCAGGCACCGTCAGCACCCAGGCCAATGTTTACTTCGATGGCAAGTGCGTGTCGCACACCGTGAACCTGGCCGATGGCACGCGCAAGAGTGTGGGCGTGATCCTGCCTGCCGCCTTGACCTTCAACACAGGCGCGCCCGAGATCATGGAAACCGTGGCCGGCCATTGCAGCATCAAGCTCAAGGGCGAAAGCGACTGGACGACCTACGGCCCGGGCGAAAGTTACAACGTGCCCGGCGACTCGTCGTTCGAGATCAAAGTGGAAGGCGAGGCCTACCACTACATCTGCCATTTCGGCTGATCCTGATCAAAGGCTGATCAGAAGCGCGGTTCGGGCACCTCGTCCATCGACTGAGGTTCGCACGCCATGGTGAGCGTGCCCAGCGAGGCGTCGTTGTGGTCCAGCAGTTCGCCTTCCAGCTCGCCGCTTTGCCGGTCGATGGACAGGCGAATGGTGGCCAGCTTTTTAAGGTTGGGCTGCCAGACAATTCATTGGCCGTGCACCCAGTCGTTGTAGTACTCGGTGCCGGGCAGGGGCAGTTTGTACAGCAGCGTGTAAGACACCTGCGAGGCCCTGTAGCGAAGGCGCTCACCCACGGGCAACACATTGGCCTTTTGAATCAAGGCCGTGGTGTTGTTGTCGCGCATGGCCAGGTCAAGCGTGGCTGCCTTGCTTTGCTTGCCGGCCGACAGCTTGCCCTGGCAACTGAGATACAGGTTGAACTCAGCGGCGCCGGCATGGCCGCTGATCAGCAACAAGGCGCCAGCCAAGCCAGCGAGTCGGATGGAGGGGGTCTTCATGATGGGCGGTTCCGAAGGTCAGTTCTTCTTGACGGTTTTGGGCTTGGGTTTTGAGGCGGGCGTAGCGTCAATCTCTTGGGAGGCGGCATCTAGGGAGATCCGCGGCTTGGCAGCCACAATTCAAAGCGAGAGCACTGCCCGTGTTCGCTGTGCACTGAACACGTCCACCGTGGCGTGTGGCGACCGTGTCGATGAACACCAGGCCCAGCCCCACGTGCGCGGGCGTGTTGGTTTCCAGGCGTTCATAGCGCCTTAACAGTTTTTTCAGTTCGGCGGGAGGGATGCCGGGGCCCTGGTCGATCACGGCGATCACCCAGAAGCCTTCTGTGGGCGCCAGGCGCAAGTGCACTTCGCTGCCCTGGGGGCTGAACTTGACCGCGTTGTTCAGCAGGTTGACCAGCGCCCGGAGTACCAGCGAGGTGTCCAGCGGCAGCACCTGCGCCCACGCGGGTGCCAAATCCTTGGCCAGGGTGATGTCCTTGACCTGGGCCTGCAGGTCCACCTCTTTCAGGGCTTGCTCGGCCACCTGGGGCAGGCACAGCACCAGCCAGGGCGGTTGGTGGGCGGCAGAGGGCAAGGGGGCGATGCGGGCCAGCAGGTGCTGCCCCAAAGTGCCGTAGACCTCGGTGATGAGGCCGCGCTCTTCGGCCAGGGCGCGTTCCAGCAGCATGACCAGCACGGTGTGTCGGTAGGCATCCACATGCCCAGGAGTGTGTCCAGCATCTGGCCTGGCAGGGTGTTCAAGGCAGCTTTGTTCAGCAGGGTGCCGAGTTGCGGATTGACCTGGCGAACCTGTCCGCTGCCATCAACCACCAGCACGGCTTCTGGCATGGCCTTCAAGGTATTGACCAGCAACTACTGGGCTTGTTGAAGATGGACGTTGGCCCCTTGGATCGTTGCGATGTGCCGCTCCACCTGGTCTCGGGGGATGTGCTGATCCAGTGAGGCCTCGGCGGGGATGGTGGTCGTGGCTGCCAAGCGCAGAATTTCAGCGTCAAGAAATTCGGTGGTGATTTCCAGCCGGCGCCAGCTCCAGAACGGGTAGGCCAGTAGCGCGGTCAGCATGTAGGCGGTGGGCGCGAACCAAAAGCCTGTAGCCAACAGCATGGCCCAGACCTGCGTCATGCCGATGGCGGACAACACGGCAGCAAGCAAGGCCTGGTAAGGAGAGAGCCGGCTGGAGCAAACAGCGCCCATGAAGATCATCAAGCTGCTCACGGACACTGGCAGCCAGTTCACCGACCGCTTCACCAGCAAAAAGCGTCAGCCAACGGGACGCCACAAGTTCGACGTACGTTGCAAGCCACTCAACATTGAGCGCCGCCTGTGTCCACCAGGCCATCCACAGACCAACGGCATGGTCGAGCGTTTCAACGGCCGAATCAGTGAGGTCGTGAGTCAGACTCGATTCGCTTCAGCAGCCGAGTTGGAGGCGACGCTCATGAGCTACATGAAGACCTACAACCATCTCATCCCGCAACGGGCGCTCAAACACGTCTCACCCGTTTTTTGTGATTCGAGCAAGCTTATGTGAAGGCCTGGGTCACCACAATGCGGGAGATGCGGCCCTACACCACCACGGGTTCGGGCTCCAGCCGGATGCCGAATCGGCCGTACACGCTTTCTTGAATGGCCCGCGCCAGGGTCAAAACCTCGGCACCGATGGCCCCTCCCCGGTTGACCAACACCAGGGCTTGCTTTTCATACACGCCGGCGCGGCCGATGGATTTGCCCTTCCAGCCGCACGAGTCGATCAGCCAGCCAGCGGCCAGTTTGAAGCTGCCATCGGGCAAGGGGTAGTGAACGATCTCCGGGTCGCGGCCGATGATGTCGCGGCATTGCTCGGCCGTCACCACGGGGTTCTTGAAGAAACTGCCGGCGTTGCCGATCACGGCCGGGTCGGGCAGCTTGGCGCGGCGGATTTCGCAAATCCAGTTGAAGATCTGGCGCGCATCGGGTTGGGTGATGCCGGTCTCGGCAATCTTGCGCTCCAGCTCCAGGTAGCCCAGCAAGGGCTTCCAGGGGCGGGGCAATTTCAGGCGAACCTTGGTGATGACGGTTTTACCCGCCAGTTCGCGCTTGAAGACGCTGTCGCGGTAGGAGAAGTGGCAGCGGTCCACGCCCAGGGTCACGGTGCGGCCGGTGGTCAGGTCGACCACGTCCACGGACTCCAGGCGGTCTTGCAATTCGACGCCATAAGCGCCAATGTTCTGCACCGGCGAGGCGCCCACCGTACCGGGGATCAGGGCCATGTTTTCCAGGCCGGGCAAACCTTGGTCGATCGTCCAGGCGACGGTGTCGTGCCAGGATTCGCCAGCGCCCACCTCGACAATGAAGGCATCATCGCGGGTTTCCAGCAGGCGCTTGCCCATGATTTCGATCTTGAGCACACACAGGTCCACATCTTGGGTGAGGACCAGGTTGCTGCCGCCGCCCAGGATGAACTTGCGGGCGCGGCCGAATTCAGGGCTGTCGACGACCTTGCGCACGTCGGCCTCGGACGTGATGCGCACCAGCGTGCTTGCCACGGCAGGCAGGCCAAAGGTGTTGTAGGGTTTGAGGCTGGCGCCTCGGTCGACCGCTAGGGGTAAGTGCATGGCAGAATTTTCGCAGACCACAGGAGACTTTTCATGCCCAGTTTTGACACCGTTTTAGATCCCAACCTGGTTGAAGTGCGCAATGCCGTCGATCAGACCACCAAAGAAATCGTCACACGTTTCGATTTCAAGGGCACCAGCGCCAAGATCGAGATCAAGGAAAAAGAGATCACCGTGTTCGGCGACAGCGATTTCCAGCTCGACCAGGTGCGCGACGTTTTGACGCTCAAGATGAGCAAGCGCAACGTGGATGCTCGTTTCCTGGACGTGGGCAAGCCTGAAAAAATAGGCGGGGATAAAGTCAAGCAAGTTATCACCGTCAAGGCCGGCATTGAGGCCGAATTGGCCAAGAAAATCAACAAACTGCTCAAAGACAGCAAGATCAAGGTGACGTCCAGCATCCAGGGCGACAGCATTCGGGTACAAGGCACCAAGCGCGATGATTTGCAGGCGGCGATGGCACTGATCCGCAAGGACATCACCGAGGCGCCTTTGTCATTTGACAATTTCCGCGACTGATTTTTTGACCAGGGCGGCCGCACCGCCCACAGGGAGACATTTTTTGACCACCCCGACCACCATGTTTGTGTCTTTGCGCCATGTTCTGGCCGTGTCTGCCTTGATCGCGCTCACCTGGGCGTCAACGGCCCAGGCGCAGAGCGTGGCCATGACCGGTGGGATGGGCAGCAAGGCTTTGCTGGTGGTGGATGGCAGCCCGCCCAAGGCCGTGGGGGTGGGTGACACCTTCAAGGGCGTCAAGGTGATCAGTGTCAATGGTGACAAGACCGTGATCGAGCTGAAGGGCGTGCGCCAGACCGTGTTGTTGGGCGGCGCGCCGATCAGTGTGGGCGGCTCGGGCGGTGGCGGCACGGGTACGCAGATCGTGCTGTCGGCGGCGTCGGGCGGGCATTTCATGTCGCAGGGCACGATCAATGGCAGGGCGACGCAGTTCATGGTGGACACCGGCGCCACGACCATCGCCATGGGTGTGGCCGAGGCCCAGCGCATGGGCATCAAATACCAGGATGGCGAACGTTTTCAAGGCAGCACGGCCAATGGCATCGTCACGGGTTACGGCGTCAAGCTGGCCAGCGTGCGCATCCAGGATGTGGAAATCTTCAATGTGGATGCAGCGGTGTTGCCTCAATCCATGCCCTACATTTTGTTGGGCAACAGTTTTCTGTCACGCTTTCAGATGAAGCGGGACAACGACACCCTGACGCTGACCAAGCGGTACTGAACCCTGAACTGAGCCGGAGGGCTTGCCCATGGACCTGAATTTCACGCCTGAAGAGCGGGCCTTCCGCGACGAGGTGCGCGCCTGGGTGCGCGCCAATCTGCCGGCCCACATCTCGCACAAGGTTCACAACGCCTTGCGGCTGGACAAGGCCGACCAGCAGGGTTGGGCGCGCATCTTGGGCGCCAAAGGCTGGCATGGCTGGGCCTGGCCCAAAGAGTTTGGCGGCCCGGGCTGGAACGCCGTGCAGCGCCACATATTTGAAGAAGAGTGCGCCTTGGCCGGTGCGCCACGCGTGGTGCCCTTTGGCCCCGTGATGGTGGCGCCCGTCATCATGGCCTTTGGCACGCCCGAGCAGCACCAGCGTTTCCTGCCCGGCATCATGAGCGGCGATGTGTGGTGGAGCCAGGGCTACAGCGAGCCGGGTTCGGGCTCAGACCTGGCCTCGGTCAAGACCCGCGCCGATCGCAAAGGCGACCAGTTCATCGTCAATGGCCAGAAGACCTGGACCACGCTGGGCCAGCATGGCGACTGGATCTTCTGCCTGGTGCGCACCAATTTCGAGGGCAAGCCGCAAGCCGGCATTTCATTTTTGCTGATTGACATGACATCGCCTGGCGTGACGGTGCGGCCCATCATCACCATTGATGGCGAGCACGAGGTCAACGAGGTGTTCTTCGACAACGTCGAGGTGCCAATCGAGAACCTGGTGGGCCAGGAGAACCAGGGCTGGACCTACGCCAAATACCTGCTGGCTCACGAGCGCACCAACATCGCCGATGTGAACCGGGCCAAGCGTGAGCTGGAACGCCTCAAGCGCATCGCGGTCACCGAAGGCGTCTACGACGACGTGCGTTTTCGCGACCAGATCGCCTTGCTAGAGGTCGACATCGTGGCGCTGGAGATGATGGTGCTGCGCGTGCTCGGTGCCGAGAAAGGTGGCAAGAGCGCCCTGGAGGTGGCAGGCTTGCTCAAGATCCGAGGCAGCGAGATCCAGCAGCGCTACACCGAGCTGATGATGCTGGCCGCCGGCCCCTATGCCGTGCCGTTTTTGTTCGAGGCCATGGAGGCCGGCTGGCAAGGTGACCAGTACTTCGCGGGCGGATTCCCCGGTGGCGCATTGCACGCCGCGCCACTGGCCGCCAATTACTTCAACTACCGCAAGACCACGATCTACGGGGGCTCCAACGAAGTCCAGCGCAACATCGTGGCCCAGACCCTGCTGGGCTGAGCACCTGCCCCAGACTAGGAGACCACCATGGATTTCGACTTCAACGACGACCAGGCACAGTTGCGCGACGCGGTGCAAAAATGGGTGAGCAAAGATTTCGATTTCGAGCGACGGCGCGGCATCGTCAAGGCGGGTGGCCAACAAGGCGGGTATTCAAAAGAGGTGTGGCAATCGCTGGCCGACCTGGGCCTGCTGGGCTTGGCGGTGCCAGGCGATCATGGCGGCATGGACATGGGCCCCGTTGAGGCCATGGTGGTGATGGAAGAGCTGGGCCGTGGCCTGGTGCTGGCGCCTTATGCGGCCGTGGCCCTGATGGGCGTGGCCGTGTTGCGCGACCATGTGCCTGCTGCCGTGCAAGCCCAATGGCTGCCGCGCATTGCCGAAGGCCGCGCGCGCCTGGCTTTGGCGCATCAAGAGCGCAAGGCGCGCTACCGCCTGGACCACGTCACCACCACCGCGCAAGCCCAAGGCGAAACCTGGGTGCTGAACGGCAGCAAGAGCCTGGTGCCCGTGGGCGGGTTGGATGACGGCGTGGCCGAGGCTTACATCGTGCCGGCGCGTGTGACCGGGGCCGTCGATGATCACGCCGGCATCGGCCTGTTCCTGGTCGAACGCGGGGCGGCGGGCGTGCGCGTGCAGCCGCATCCATTGCAAGATGGCAGCCGCGCTGCTGAACTCACTTTGACGCAGTCGCCATCGACCTTGCTGGTGCCCGCGCTCAGCCAGGGCGCGCATCCGCTGGGCGGCTACGCCGTGCTCGAACACGCCACCGACATCGGCATTGCCGCGCTGTGCGCCGAGGCGGTTGGTGCCATGGAGCAATTGCTGGCCATCACGGTGGATTACCTGAACACGCGCAAGCAGTTTGGCGTGGTCATCGCCAGCTTCCAGGCCTTGCGCCACCGCGTGGCCGACATGAAGATGCAGTTGGAGCTGGCCCGCTCCATGAGTTACTACGCCACGCTCAAGCTGACCGCGCCCGTGGCCGAACGCCGCCGGGCCTTGTCGCAGGCCAAAGTGCAACTGGGGCAGTCGATGCGCTTCGTGGGCCAGCAGGCCATCCAGTTGCATGGCGGCATCGGCGTGACTGACGAGTACAGCGTGGGGCACTACGTCAAGCGCCTGACCACGATCGAGTTGACCATGGGCGACACCTTGCACCACCTGGGTGAAGTGTCCCGCCGCATGGAAAACACGGCCGGCGTCTTCGCCTGACGCCTAGAACGGCTCGGTGTCGTTGGCGCACATCGCCCGGGCTTTCAGCACCCGCGTGCTGGCCGCGATTCAGGGGGTGCTGCAAAGCATGCGGGTCGAGGTGCCGCCCACATCCTCACAGCCACGACCTTGGCGCCATGCTCATGGAACACGCGTTCAATGGTTGAGGATCTTGGCCAAAAACTGCTGGGCTCGGGGTGATTCAGGGTGGTCGAAAAAGGCGTCCTTGGCGCGGTCTTCCACCACCCTGCCGGCGTCCATGAAGACGACGCGGTTGGCCACCTTGCGCGCGAAACCCATCTCGTGGGTCACGCACATCATGGTCATGCCTTCGTGCGCCAGTTCAACCATCACGTCCAGCACCTCGCCCACCATTTCAGGGTCGAGGGCCGAGGTCGGTTCGTCGAACAGCATCACGATGGGGTCCATGCTCAGGGCCCGGGCAATGGCCACGCGCTGTTGCTGGCCGCCCGACAACTGGCCGGGCGACTTGGCCGCGTGTGCTTTCAGGCCGACGCGGTCGAGCAGCTTCATGCCCTTGTCCAGCGCCTCGTCCTTGCTGCGCCCCAGTACCTTGGTTTGGGCCAGCGTGAGGTTGTCGATGATGCTCAGGTGCGGGAACAGCTCGAAGTGCTGAAACACCATTCCCACGCGGCTGCGCAGCTTGGACAGGTTGGTCTTGGGGTCGCCCACCGAGGTGCCGTCCACCAGGATTCGGCCGGCCTGAAAAGGCTCCAGCCCGTTGACGCACTTGATGAGGGTGGATTTGCCCGACCCCGAAGGGCCGCACACCACCACCACTTCGCCCTTGGCCACCTGGGTGGTGCAGTCGGTCAGAACTTGGAAAGCACCGTAGTGCTTGGAGATGTTGTCGATCTGGATCATGGAGGATGGTTTTCGATGAGGTTGTCAGATCAATGATGGGTTCAGGCGTGGGCCATGCGCCGCTGCAGGTACTGCACCATCTGCGACAGGCTGAAGCACAGCACGAAGTAGACGGCGCCAGCAAAGAGCAGCAACTCGACCAGGCGGCCATCGCGGTCGCCCACTTTGTAGGCCGTGCCGAAGAAATCAGCCAGGGACGACACATAGACCAGCGAGGTGTCCTGGAACAGCACGATGGCTTGTGTCAGCAGCAAGGGCACCATGTTGCGCAGGGCCTGCGGCAGGATGACCAGGCGCATGGCCTGGCCATAGCTCAGGCCCAAGGCCGAGGCCGCTGCCATTTGCCCCTTGGACACGCTCTGGATGCCGGCCCGGATGATCTCGGCGTAGTAGGCCGACTCGAACAGCGCAAAGCCCACCAGGGCGGATGCCATGCGCACATCGGTGCCCGCATCGAGCCTGAAAAAACCGGTGAGCAACTGCGGCACCAAAAGGAAGAACCACAGCAGCACCATCACCAGCGGCACCGCGCGGAACAGGTTCACATAGCCTGCCGCGAACCAGCGCAGCGGTGCTGAGGATGACAGGCGCATCATCGCCAGCACGGTGCCCCACACCATGCCCACCACCAGCGCGGTGGCCGTGATTTCCAGCGACACCACCAGCCCTTGCGCCAGGAAAGGCAGGGCGTTGGGGATGGAGGACCAATCGAATTCGTAAGCCATGGTGGTGCCTTTCAGGATCCGAGGTAGCCAGGCACTTTGACCTTGCGTTCCAGTTGATGCATCAAGGCCATCACGACGACGTTGATGAGCACATACATCAAGGTCACGGCGATGAAGGATTCATACGGTTGTGCGGTGTAGTCCACCAGTTGCCGACCTTGCGCGGCCAACTCCAGCAAGCCGATGGTCGAGCACACCGCCGAGTTCTTGAAGATGTTCAGGAACTCGGACGTGAGCGGCGGCACGACCAGCCTGAATGCCATCGGCAAGAGCACGTGGCGGTAGGTCTGCGGCAGCGTCAGGCCCAGGGCCAGGCCGGCGCGCGTCTGGCCCACCGGCAGGCTCAAGATGCCCGAGCGCACCTGCTCACACACGCGGGCGCTGGTGAACAGCCCCAAGCAGATGAAGGCCGCGCCGAACTGCTGCGCGACCGGCGGCAACTGCTTGATCGCATTGCCCCAAGACACTGGCAGCAACTCCGGCACGATGAAATACCAGATGAACAACTGCACCAGCAGCGGGATGTTGCGCAGCACTTCGACATAAGCGGTGGCCAGCCGCGACATCCATTTGACGGGTGAGGTTCGAAGCACCCCCATCAAGGAGCCCAGCACCAGGGCCAGTACCCAGGCGCTCAAGGACAAGGTGATGGTGACCTGCAGGCCCGACAACGTCCAGCTCCAGTAGGTGCTGCCATCTCCCATGGCGGTCTCTTGTGAAAAAACCGCCCAGTTCCATTGGTAGGCCATGTCGACTCCGTGAGGGTGTGTTCAAAACAGGTTCAGCTCATGCTTGATGGCGTGGCGAAAGCGTACAGCTTCGTGCGCGTGGTCAAGGGGGGGGTGTAACCCAGGGGACATGGCGAGGCGGTGCTGCCATACCGCCCGGGTTGTCGGCCCGCTGTTGGCGGCCGAAGCGCCGGCGCCTGTGGG
This sequence comes from Aquabacterium sp., assembly GCF_014378415.1. Classification (GTDB taxonomy): domain Bacteria; phylum Pseudomonadota; class Gammaproteobacteria; order Burkholderiales; family Burkholderiaceae_C; genus Aquabacterium. Next base: position 11,516 of record NZ_JACMNS010000204.1, on the reverse strand, counting down.
GTGCTCAGTCCATCGTTTTGTCGGTGGGTGCCTTGAACAGCGCGGCATTCGTGTCTGACAAAGGCCAGTTCAGGTTCAGGCCCTTGGGCGGAATGGGCTGCTGGAACCACTTGGCGTAGATCTTGGCCGCCTCACCCGACACCATGGCCTTGGTCAGGGCCTCGTCGACCAGCTTCTTGAAGGCTGGGTCGCCCTTGCGCATCATGCAGCCGTAGGGCTCAAAGGACATGGGCTTGCCCACGACCGCCCAGTCGTCGGCTTTTTTGGCTTTGGCCTTTTCGCCGTACAGCAGGGCATCGTCCAGCATGAAGGCGGCAGCGCGGCCGGTTTCCAGCGTCAGGAACGATTCGCCATGGTCTTTGGCCGAGATGATGCTCATGCCCGATTTGGATGCTTCGTTGAACTTGCGCAGCAGCCGCTCGGACGTGGTGCCGGCGGTGACCACCACGTTCTTGCCCTTCAGGTCGGCAAAATCCTTGATGCCCGAATCCTTGCGCGTCATCAACCGCGTGCCCACAATGAAAATCGAGGTCGAGAAGGCGACCTGCTTGGCGCGTTCCTTGTTGTTGGTGGTCGAGCCGCACTCCAGGTCCACCGTGCCGTTGATCACCAGCGGGATGCGGTTCTGCGAGGTCACGGGCACCAGTTTGATCGCCAGCGACGGTTTTTTCAGGTCGGCCTTGATGGCCTCGACCACCTTGAGCATCAGCTCGTGCGAGTAGCCCACCACCTGCTGCTTGTCGTCGTAATAAGAGAAAGGGATCGACGACTCGCGGTGCCCCAGGCCGATCGTGCCGTTTTCTGTGATCTTCTTCAGGGTGGGCGAGGACTGCGCGGCCGCCGTCAAGGCCACCGAGGCCAGGCACACGTTCAAGACCGTGGCGCGAAGAAGCTTGTTCGTCATGGGGGGACCCTTGCTATGTTGGTGATGGCGCCATCGTGAGGCCGGCGCCCTCGTCAGAGAAGTACTTTCCGTGATCGCAGATCGCGTGCCAACAACATTCAGACAAGTTATTGCAGCGAAATGCTTGAATTTGAAGTGAAAAAAAACACAGATTGGCGACAGGGGTGCGGATTTCCGGATTTGACGCCCGTGGTCCATCCGTTTGTCCGAACGGACAGCGCAGTGGGGGCTTTTGCTGGAGTCGGTGGCATCATGGCGGGCTGAAAACAGCTCGTTTTCCCTGCTTCGAACTTGCCTCATGCCCCCACGTCCCCGTTTGCCCGCCGGCCACCAGCCCCTTGACCAAATCCTGTTCGCCCAGGGCTTCGGCGCCCGCCGCGAGTGCGAAGGCCTGATCCTCAACGACTTGGTCAGCGTGCAGGGCCAACTGGTCAACGACCCGGACGCGGCCTTTCCGGAGGACCGCTTGGCCATGGTGGTCGACGGTCAGCCCTGGGTCACGCACGTCAAGGCGCTGGTGCTGCTGAACAAGCCCTCGGGCTATGAATGCTCGCTCAAGCCCGGCGCCTGGCCCGGCGTCCACAACCTGTTGGCGTTGCCCTTGCGCCGCCGTGGCCTGCAACCCGTGGGCCGACTGGACCAAGACACGACTGGCTTGCTGCTGATGACCGATGACGGCGCCTTGCTGCACAAGCTGACCTCGCCCAAGCACAACGTGCCCAAGGTCTACGAGGTCACGCTCAAGCACCCGATGACCGACCAACAGGTCCAGAACCTGATGACGGGCGTGGTGCTGGACGACGACCCGATGCCCGTGCTGGCCGAGCAGGCCGAGCTGGTGTCCGAACTGCACCTGCGCCTGTCCCTCACCCAAGGCAAGTACCACCAGGTCAAGCGCATGGTGGCGGCCGTGGGCAACCGGGTCGAGGCCTTGCACCGCAGCCGGATTGGCCAGTTGACCATTCCCGCCGACCTGGCCCCTGGGCAGTGGTGCTGGATCGAGGATCCGGCCATCGTCTTGCCCTGACCACGGAGCGCTCATGCAAGTCTTTCGCGGATTCCACCATGCGGCCCTGGCGCCGGCCTGTGCCCTGACCATCGGCAATTTCGATGGCGTGCACCGCGGCCACCAGGCCATGCTGGCCCTGCTGCGCAGCGAAGCCCAGCACCGGGGCCTGCCCAGCGCCGTGATGACGTTTGAACCTCATCCGCGCGACTTTTTTGCCGCCCAGGCGGGCCAGCCGGATCGGGCCCCCGCCCGCATTGCCACCCTGCGCGACAAGCTGTCCGAGCTGGAGCGCTGTGGCATCGACCAGGTGGTGGTGCTGCCCTTTGACCGCCGCCTGGCCAGCCTCACGCCCGACGAGTTCATCGACCAAGTGCTGGTGAGCGGCCTGCACGCCCAGTACGTGCTGGTTGGCGACGATTTCCGCTTCGGTGCCAAGCGGGCCGGGGACTATGACTTCCTGGATGCGGCCGGCAGCCAGCGCGGTTTCGACGTCGCCCGCATGCTCAGCTACGAAGTCCACGGCGCGCGCGTGTCCAGCTCCCTCGTGCGCGACGCCCTGGCCGCTGGTGACATGAACCAGGTCGCGGGCCTGCTGGGCCGCGCATACAGCATCAGCGGCCACGTCATCCACGGCCAGAAGCTGGGTCGCGACCTGGGTTGCCGCACGCTCAACGTGCGCTTTGGCCACCAGAAGTCCGCCACACGCGGCATCTTTGCGGTCCGCACGCATGGCCTCGCGACTCAGCCTCTGGACGGCGTCGCCAGCCTGGGCGTGCGCCCCACGGTGGAAGACGCCGGCCGCGTCCTGCTCGAGGTCCATTGCTTCGATTGGCCCTCCAGTCTGGGCACCGAGGGCGGCTACGGTAAAATCGTCCGGGTGGAACTGCTGCACAAACTCCGAGACGAGGCCCGCTATGACGGGCTGGAAGCCTTGCAGGCGGCCATCCACCAAGACATTGCAGACGCTCGCGTGTTCTTCGATTCGCAAGGTCGCCAGACCACCCGCGACCGAATTTGACGGCAGCCAGCACGTCCCTCCTGTCGCCAGCCGAACAACCGTTCCCGCGGGGCTCGCCTTTCCTTGAAAAGAGCGCCCGCGCAGCCAGAAATCCCCATGAGCCAAGACGATAAAAGCCAAGCTGGCAGCGCCTACCGCGCCACGCTGAACATGCCCGACACCCCCTTCCCCATGCGCGGCGACCTGCCCAAGCGCGAGCCGGGCTGGACGAAACAGTGGGAAGAGCAGGGCATCTACAAGAAGCTGCGCGACGCCCGCTGCGGCGCGCCCAAGTTCGTGCTGCACGACGGCCCGCCCTACGCCAACGGCCAGATCCACATGGGTCACGCCGTCAACAAGATCTTGAAAGACATGATCGTCAAGGCGCGCCAGCTTAAGGGCATGGACGCCATGCTCGTGCCTGGCTGGGATTGCCACGGCCTGCCCATCGAGAACCAGATCGAGAAAACCTTCGGCCGCAAGCTCAGCCGCGATGACGTGCAGGCCAAAGCCCGCGCCTACGCCGGCGAGCAGGTCGATCTGCAGCGCGCCGACTTCAAGCGCCTGGGCGTGCTGGCCGATTGGGATCACCCCTACCGCACGATGGACTTCGGCAACGAAGCGGGCGAGATCCGCGCACTCAAGAAGCTGGTCGAGCGCGGTTTTGTCTACCGTGGTTTGAAGCCCGTGTACTGGTGCTTTGATTGCGGCTCATCCTTGGCCGAGTTTGAGATCGAGTACGCCGACAAGAAGTCGCAAACGCTTGACGTGCAGTTCCTGAGCGCTGAGCCCGAAAAGCTCGCAGCCGCTTTTGGCCTGCCATCGCTGCAAGGCAAGGATGCCTTCGCCGTCATCTGGACGACCACCGCCTGGACCATCCCTGCCAACCAGGCTTTGAACGTGCACCCCGAGCTGAGCTACGCCTTGGTCGACACGCCTCGCGGCCTGCTGATCCTGGCCGAATCGCTGGTCGAGAAAGCCACGGCCCGCTTTGGCTTCGAGCCCGATCAAGTGAAGGTGATCGCCACCACCACCGGCGCCAAGCTGGAGGGCCTCAAGTTCAAACACCCGCTGGCGCATGTGGACCAGGGCTACGACCGCGAGGCACCGATCTACCTGGCCGACTACGTCAGCGCCGAAGACGGCACCGGCATCGTGCACGCCGCGCCCGCCTATGGCGTGGACGACTTCAACTCCTGCCTGGCCCACGGCCTGAGCTTCGACGACATCCTCAACCCCGTGCAAGGCCACGGCGTCTACGAAGTTGAGCTGCCCCTGTTCGGCGGCCAGCACATCTGGAAAGCCGCGCCCGTCATCATCGATGCGCTGCGCGAGCACGGCCGCTTGCTGGCCTCCAGCGAAATCACCCACAGCTACCCGCACTGCTGGCGCCACAAAAAGCCGGTGATCTTCCGCGCCGCTGCGCAATGGTTCGTGCGCATGGACGAAGGCGAGGGCGTGTTCACGTCCAACAAGGCCGACAAGACCCTGCGCCAGACCGCGCTGGACGCCATCGACGAGACCGCCTTCTACCCTGAAAACGGCCGTGTGCGCCTGCGAGACATGATCGCCAACCGCCCCGACTGGTGCATCTCGCGCCAGCGCAACTGGGGCGTGCCACTGCCTTTCTTCCTGCACAAGGTGACGGGCGAATTGCACCCCGACACCATGGCCTTCATCGACCGCGCGGTTGACCTGGTTCAGCAGGGCGGCGTCGAAGCCTGGGCCAAGCTGGACCCGGCCGACTGGCTGGGCGCATCGGGCGAGCATTCGGCTGACAACTACAGCAAAAGCACCGACATCCTCGACGTGTGGTTCGATTCGGGCTCGTCCTTCTTCCACGTGCTGAACCACGAGTTCGGCAGCCACCCCAACGCCGGCCACGCCCAAGGCCCCGAGGCCGACCTGTACCTTGAAGGGCATGACCAGCACCGCGGCTGGTTCCACAGCTCCCTGCTGGTGGCCAGCGCCCTGTACGGCCGCGCGCCCTACAAGGGCCTGCTCACGCACGGCTTCACGGTCGACAGCCAGGGCCGCAAGATGAGCAAGTCGCTCGGCAATGGCGTCGATCCGCAAGAGACCAGCAAGAAGCTGGGCGCTGAGATCATCCGCCTGTGGGTGGCCTCCAGCGACTACTCCGGCGACATCGCCGGTGACGACAAGATCCTGGCGCGCGTGGTCGATGGCTACCGGCGCATCCGCAACACCCTGCGCTTCCTGCTGGCCAACACCTCCGACTTCGATTTCGCAACCGATGCCGTGCCCGCCAGCGACCTGCTGGAGATCGACCGCTACGCCCTGGCGCGCGCGGCCGAACTGCAGGCCGACATCCTGTCGCACTACGAGCGCTACGAGTTTCACCCCGTGGTCGGCAAGCTGCAGGTTTACTGCTCTGAAGACCTGGGCGCCTTCTACCTCGATGTGCTGAAGGACCGCCTCTACACGACCGCGCCCAAGTCCCTGGCCCGCCGCAGTGCGCAAACGGCGCTGTACCAGATCACGCAAGCCATGCTGCGCTGGATGGCCCCTTTCCTCAGCTTCACCGCCGAAGAAGCCTGGCAAGTGCTCAAGCAAGGCGAGACCATCTTCACCGAAACCTACTGGGATTTCGGTGACACCGAGGCCACCTTGCTGCCCAAGTGGTCGCGTGTCAAAGAGATCCGCGAGCTGGTCAACAAGGACATCGAAGCCGTGCGAACGCAAGGCTTGGTCGGGGCCTCCTTGCAGGCCGATGTCACGGTCACCGTGGGTGCCGCAGACCATGCCCTGCTCGATTCGCTGGGCGAAGACCTGAAGTTCGTGCTGATCACGTCCAAAGCCAATCTGGCGTCGGGCGATGCCTTGGCCGTCCAGGTCACGCCATCAACCTCGACCAAGTGCGAGCGCTGCTGGCACTACCGCGACGACGTCGGCAGCGACCCGCAATACGCCACCATCTGTGGCCGCTGTGTCAGCAATCTGTTCGGCGTGGGCGAAGCCCGCCAGGTGGCTTGACCCATGGCCACGCGCAAATCAAGCAGCACCGCTAGCAGCCTACTGCCCTGGCTGGGCATCGCCCTGATCATCTTCTTGCTGGACCAGTTCACCAAGACCTTGATCGTCGGCTTTTTTCAGCACGGCGACAGCCGCCACGTCACCGGTTTTTTCAACATCGTGCGGGCGCACAACTCGGGCGCGGCCTTCTCGTTTCTGGCCAATGCGGGGGGCTGGCAACGCTGGTTCTTCGTGGGGCTGGGCGCGGTGGCCGCCGGCTTCATCGTCTACATGCTGCGCCAGCACAGCCAGCAAAAGATGTTCGCGTGGGCGCTGTCATTGATCTTGGCCGGCGCGGTGGGCAATGTGGTCGATCGCCTGATCCACGGCTACGTGGTTGATTTTTTAGACTTCCACTGGTCCTGGATGTCGCCTTTGTTCCCGGGTGGCCACTTTCCCGCATTCAATGTGGCCGACTGTGGCATCACCATTGGCGCCACATTGTTGATCGTGGATGAATTGCGCCGCGTGCGCAAAGGCTGAACAGTCCGGTGTGCGCGCACTGAACCTCAAAACCCTGGGGCTGCTGGCATTGCCGCCCATGATGTGGGCAGGCAATGCCGTGGTCGGCCGCCTGCTGGTCGGGCTGATGCCCCCGGTGCAGATGAACGCCGTGCGCTGGGCCCTGGTGGCCGCGCTGATGGCGCCCATGGCCTGGAAGGTCTGGCGCCGGCCGAGTGAGGTGCGTGCCCGCTGGCGCTACCTGGCCTTGATTGGCGCCTTGGGCGTGGGCACCTACAACGCCTTGCAATACCTGGCGCTGCAAACCTCATCGCCCTTGAATGTCACGCTGATCGGCGCCAGCATCCCGGTGTGGATGATGCTGGTGGGCGCCGTCTTCTTTGCGCAACCCATCAGCGCCAGGCAGTGGGGCGGGGCGGCCCTGTCCACGGCCGGTGTGGTGCTGGTCATTGCGCAAGGCCAATGGCGCACCTTGCTGCAGGTGCAGTTGGTGCCGGGTGATTTGTTGATGTTGCTGGCCAGCCTGGCCTGGGCCTTCTACAGCTGGCTGCTGGCCAAACCCCCACAGTCCATGGCGGGAGACCAGCGCCCAGCCTGGGATTGGGCCGAGTTTTTATGGCTGCAAATTTTGTTTGGCCTGGCGTGGGCCGTGCTGTGCAGCGCGCTGGAGTGGTCGATCCCCACGTCGTCGCAGCCCGTCGCAGTGGCTTCGGCCATCGACGCCATCAATGCCTGGCCGCCGATGCTGCGCCTGGCCGTGGGCCTGCTGTTCGTGGCCCTGGGCCCATCGATCCTGGCTTACCGCTGCTGGGGTTTGGGGGTGCAAGCCGTGGGGCCAACCATGGCGGCGTTCTTTGTCAACCTCACCCCGATTTTCGCGGCCGTGTGGGCGGCTGTTTTGCTGGGGCAGCACCCCCGCTGGTATCACCCGTGCGCTTTGCTGCTCATCGTGCTCGGCATCGCGCTGTCATCGTCCCGGCGGCCAACTCAGTGAGTGCGCCCGCCGGGTGGTGAACCACCACGGCGCTTGGGCGGAAACGGCGGTTGGCCGCGCCAGTAGCGGATCATCAGCCAACCACCCAGCATGCCGCCCAGGTGGGCAAAATGGGCCACACCAGCTTGCGTGCCCGTCACGCCAAACAGCAATTCCAGCCCACCAAAAAGCGCCACAAAGTACTTGGCCTTCATCGGAATCGGGGGGATCAGCGGCACGATGATGCGGTTGGGAAACATCATCCCGAAGGCCAGCAGCAGGCCGAACAAGCCACCCGAGATGCCCACGGTGGGGTTCATCCAACCGTTCAGTTGTGACATCAGCAATTGCGTCAAGGCCGCGGTGAAGATGCTGGCCAGCATGAACTGGCTGTAGCGCTTGGCGCCCCAGACGCGCTCCAGTTCGGCGCCGAACATCCAGATGCCCATCATGTTGAAAAACAGGTGGGTGAACGAGCCATGCATGAAGCCGTAGGTCACCACCTGCCAGGGGTAGAACTGGGTCGACTCCAGCGGCCACAAGGCCAGCCAGTAAGACAAAACATGCCCCAAGGCTTCGTCAATGCAAAACAGCGCAACGTTGATGAGCAACAGCGCCTGGGTGATCGGTGGCAGAGGAGGCATGCGGTCACGGAGGTAGGTACTGAACAGATCCGCATCATAGAGCCCCTTGAGCATCCCCATTCGCTGCGATTGATCGTGGGCGGAAGTTCAATTTCGGGCTTGGGTCGGCAATCGGTCACAGCATGCTGGCACGTAACTCGCTATGGTTTGAACCAGGCGCCGCACATCGACGGTGCCACCACCGCTGGAGGCCACGACCATGTCCGCCCACATCGTGCTCACGTCGCACCCCACCCGCCATGGCGGCGGGCCTGGCAGCCCTGCCGCAGTCCATTGGGGCGCGCCCACGGCGGCCGAGCGAGGGCCCCTGGTGGCCAGCGTGGGCAGCCCAGCGCAGCGCAACGTCATTGGCACCCACTCTGGCGCTTATTCAGTTTACCGGGCCCTGGCCGTCGCATCCGGAGCCTTGCAGCGAGATCACAAGCCCGATTTCACCAACACAGCACCGGTCGAAATCATCGGCCCGCACCCGCAGTGGGCAGACGCGCAAAAAATCGTGTCACTTGATCCGTGGGGCCACCTGGTCTCGGTGGCTTTTGCCGAGCAAATCGCCGCCGGCATGGACGTGCGGCCCACCATCGCCATCACCAGGGCGCACATCAACATGCCCGAGCTGGTGGCCTCCATCGCCGCTGGCCGGCTCAAGCCCGATGGCGACATCCTGGCGGCCAATGGCGATGTCAAGGTCACTAAGGCGGCCATCGACCCGGTCTGGCACCTGCCGGGCCTGGCTGAGCGCTTCGGCATCAAGGAAAGCGCCTTGCGCCGCAACCTGTTCGAGCAAACGGCTGGCATGTTCCCCGAACTGGTGACACGGCCCGACCTCAAGGTCTTCCTGCCTCCCATCGGCGGCATGACGCTGTACTTCTTTGGAGATGTTTCCAAACTGGGGCAAGCGTCCACCAAAGTGGCCTGCCGGGTCCATGACGAGTGCAATGGCTCCGACGTGTTCGGCTCCGACATCTGCACCTGCCGCCCCTACCTGGCCCACGGCATTGAGGTCTGCGTCGAGATGGCCCAGCAAGGCGGCGTCGGCCTGGTCATCTACAACCGCAAGGAAGGCCGTGCCCTGGGCGAGGTCACCAAGTTCCTGGTCTACAACGCCCGCAAGCGCCAGGTGGGCGGCGACCGTGCTGAAACCTACTTCGCCCGCACCGAATGCGTGGCCGGTGTGCAAGACATGCGCTTTCAACAACTGATGCCCGATGTCTTCCATTGGCTGGGCATCAAGCGCATCAACCGCTGGGCTTCCATGAGCGACATGAAGCACGGCGCCCTCATCGAGCAGGGCATTGAAGTGATCGAGCGCGTGCCCATCCCCGAAGAGTTGATCCCTGCCGACGCGCAGGTAGAAATGGACGCCAAGAAAGCCGCTGGTTACTTCTCGCACTACACCCCGGATGCGACCGAACTGGCCTTGCCCAAGGGGCGGGGTTTGATGGAATGACCGTCATGAACATGAATGCGCCAGTTCGCCCACCAGGGCAAGGCTTGCTCACGCCCGAATCATTGTTGACTGCGCAGGCCGTTCGGCGCAGCGCATCGGCCTTGATGGCCGCGGCCCAGGCCGGGCAAGCCGCCCATTTCACCTGGCACCCTGAGCGAGTCGCCGTGGCCGCGGCCTACGTGGCTGGCGTGATCCGCGAACGCTATCCCGACCTGAAGGTGCCGTACCACAGCCGATGGCGTCACTTTGAAGCTGGCGGTCTGGACCGCTGGGCCATGGTCGCGCACCAGCACGGGCTGGACGGCCTCGCGTCGCGTTTGGAGCGGGCCAGGTCGCGGGTCGATCTGGTGGTCATCAGCGTCTTGCTGGATGCCGGCGCCGGCGCTGCCTGGAGCTACGCCGACCTGGAAACCGGCCAGAACTTGACCCGATCAGAAGGCCTGGGCGTGGCCAGTTTGCGCTGGTGGGCCAAGGGTTCCTTGTCCAGCAGCGCGCTGAATCCAACCCGCGCTGATGCTCAGGCCCTGGCCCGTGTGGACGCCCAGGCCGTCGGCCAAGCGCTGCAAGTGCGCACCGACAACCCCCTCGTCGGCCTGGAGGGCCGTGCCGACTTGCTGCGCCGCCTGTCCCTGGCGCTGGAGCAGCACCCCGACGTTTACGGCCGCCCTGACGCGCCGGGCCTGTTGCGTCCTGGCCACCTGGTCGACACCCTGTTCCGCCATGCGCCCACCGGCAAAATCAAAGCTGCCGCCGTGCTGGCCGTGCTGCTCAACACCCTGGGTGACATCTGGTCAGGCCGCCATCAACTCAACGGGGTCAACCTGGGTGATTGCTGGCACCACCCTCAGGCGCCCGACGGCTGGGTGCCCTTCCACAAGCTCAGCCAGTGGTTGACCTACTCGCTGCTGGAGCCCTTGGAAGACGCCGGCCTCACCATCACCGACCTGGACGAATTGACCGGCCTGCCCGAGTACCGCAACGGTGGCCTGCTGCTGGACCTGGGCGTCTTGCAGGCCCGCAACCGGTCTTTCCACACCCAGCGCTGGACCGTCGATGCCGAACCCATCGTGGAATGGCGCGCCCTGACCGTCGCCGTGCTCGACCACCTGGCCGAAGCCGTGCGCGGCGAGTTGGGCCTCAGCCTGGAGCAATTCCCCCTGGCCCGCGTGCTGGAAGGCGGCACCTGGGCGGCGGGGCGCAAAATCGCCCAGGCCAAGCGCCCGGGCGGTGTGCCACCGGTTCACATCGAAAGCGACGGCACTGTTTTTTAAGGACGATCAATGGCCCACGACTTCCCCAACCTCTTCGTCATCGACCACCCCCTGGTGCAGCACAAACTCACCTGGCTGCGCAACAAGGACACCAACACCGAGAGCTTTCGCAGCCTGCTGCGCGAAGTCAGCCAGATGCTGGCGTACGAAGCCACCCGTGACCTGCCGACCGAACTGCTGTCCACCACCACACCCATCACCACCTTTGACTCCCCGGTGATCAGCGGCAAAAAGCTGTGCTTGGTCAGCATCCTGCGGGCTGGCAATGGCATGGTCGATGGCCTGTTGTCGCTGCTGCCCCTGGCCCGCGTCGGCCACATCGGCCTGTACCGCGACCCTGGCACTCTCGAACCAGTGGAGTACTACTTCAAGGTGCCCACCGACATCGCCGAGCGGCAAGTCATCGTGGTCGACCCCATGCTGGCCACCGGCAACTCCGCCGTGGCCGCCATCGACCGCATCAAGGAATGCGGCTGCCCCAGCATCAAGATGCTGTGCCTGCTGACCTCGCCTGAAGGCGTGGCCAACATGCTCAAACACCACCCCGACGTGCCCATCATCACCGCCTCGCTGGACAGCCACCTCAATGAGCATGGCTACATCGTGCCTGGCCTGGGCGACGCGGGCGACCGCATTTTCGGCACCGTATAAAAACAAGGACTGACGGAAATAGTGGTGGATTCAGCCTTTTATTGCATCAAGGCAGCAAGGATGCTGGATCAAACTAGTCCCTTATGTCAAAAGCTTTGAGTGCATGACGCATCCGGGGCCACCGT
>NZ_JACMNS010000203.1 GCF_014378415.1 Aquabacterium sp. | reverse complement strand
GCTGTGCCAGCCACCCGGTGCCCAGCGTGAACAGCAGCAAGACCGTGACCACGGTCAGGTAGATCCGCAGCGCCAGCGTCTTCATGCGGTTTCGGTGTCAGCGTCCTGCTTCTTGGCGAACACGTAGCCCGCGCCACGCACGGTGAGGATGCGCTTGGGCTCTTTGGGATCGTCTTCGATGGCGGCGCGGATGCGCGAGATGTGCACGTCGATGGAGCGATCGTAGGCCTCAAGGGGATGGCCTTTGAGAGCGTCCATGATGTGGTCGCGGCTGAGCACGCGGCCGGGGTGCTGGGCCATCACGGAGAGCAGTTCGAACTGGTAAGAAGTCAGCTCGCAGGGCGTGCCCGCCAGCCGGACCTGGCGCAGGCCGGCATCAATCTCAAGCCGGCCAAAGCGCCACACGTCGTCGTCCTGGGCGGCGGGATTGGTGCGGCGCAAAAGGGCGCGCAAGCGTGCCAGCAGTTCGCGCGGCTCAAAAGGTTTGGGCAGGTAGTCGTCGGCCCCAACCTCCAGGCCCACGATGCGGTCGGTGGGCTCACCTCGGGCGCTGAGCATCAGCAGGGGCAAGGTGCGTGTGCGGGAGGCTGATCGCAACTCGCGGCACAGGTCCAGGCCGTCGCCATCGGGCAGCATCAGGTCAAGCACCAGGGCATCGACCGCCTGGCGCGCCAGCAGTTCACGGCCCGCGCTCAAGGTGGGGGCGCTGGAGACCTGGTAGCCGTGGCTGCGCAGGTAGTCGCCCACCATGGCGCTCAGGCGCAGGTCGTCGTCGATCAATAGGATGTGCTCGCTCATGTCCAGCATTGTCGCCCCCTGCAGCCTCAATGCTCAAGCCGGGCGTGAGCCTGGCCACGCGACTTCACCTGGTCGTGGTGCTTTTCCGCTTTGGCGACCAGTTCAGCGCGTTGCGCTGGGGTCAACACCTTGCCGGCATCGAGCGCGAACTGCAGCATGCGTTTGCTCAGCGCATCGTGGTTGGCCAGGCCTTGCTGGCGCAGCTTTTCAGCGGCGGCGGCATCCAGTTGAGGTTGGGCGAACAGGGCCAGCGTTTGCTCATGCACGCCGCGTCCGGCTTCGTGCAAGGGCTTCAGATCAGCCTCTGCGGATTTGGCCAGCACCTTGATCTGCGTGCGCTGGGCATCGGTGGCCTTGACCTGGTCCAGCACGCGATCCAGGCGGCGACCACCCAGCGGCATCATGTCCGGGCCACCAGGGCCGGGGCCGTGCATCATGCGGCCGTGGTGATGGGGAGGCTCGCCACTGGGCGCCGAAACGCTGGAAACTGCACCGGGCTCCTGGGCTTGCGCCAACGAGCTCATGCTGAAGGCTGACACGGCCGAAATCACCAACAAGGCGCTGGCCATGGCCAGCGGTCTCCACATGTCGGCGTGAGTGAGTTTTGCGATCTTGCCCATGGTTTGTTTCCTTTGGCGGGAGATGGCCCTTGCCACCTGTCCATGCCTTCATGGTGCGGGCGTGCCGTGAACGCGGTGTGGCCGGCCCGTAAAGATCTGTGAAAACACTCAAATCATGCTGGCGGCCATGTTGATGGTCAAGGCCAGCAAGGTGGTGTTGAACAAGAAGGCCAACACGCAGTGGATCAGGCCAATGCGCCGCATGGCGCTGTTGGTGAAGCTGACATCGGCCGTTTGGGCCGAGGTGCCGATGACGAAGGAAAAGTAGACGAAATCGCCGTAATCAGGCGCCTCGGTGCCCGGGAAATCCAGACCACCGGCGGCACCCTGGCTGCCATCCAGGTAATAGTCGTGGGCGTAATGCAGGGCGAACATGATGTGCGTGAACGCCCAGGAGGACACGATGGTGGTGATGGCCAGCCCAATGTGCAGGAACTTGGTGGCCCGGGCCATGTCTTTGACCAGCGAGAGCTCGGCCACGATGGCCGCCAGGCTGGCCACGGCGGCCACGATGACCAGCACCAGGATGGTGATTTGCCCCTCGTCCTCAAGGTTGGCGCGCCAGCGGATTTTTTCACGCGACGAACGGGCCATCATGACCCATGCCAGCACCAGGTACACCACGACACCGGCGTTCCAGCCAATCAGCATTCGGGTGGTGAGGCTTTGCACCACACCCGCCGGCAGCAGTGCCATGATGGCCACTGCCAACGCGGCGGCGATGAACAAGCGTGGCCGGACCTGGACCTGGCGGATGAATCGATTGCGATGCAGGGACATCCCGGGAGTATCGGGCAGGAACAAGCCGCATCGCCGTGCTAACGTGTCTCAGCTTTTGGAGTTTCCCCATGTCTGAGCTCAATGGGCCCGCCCGGCCCCGCGCACGCCGCCCGCGTGCCAGCACCAAAGGCACCGTCACGCCCCCAACCGCGCTGCCGACCCGGCTAGACACGCTGCGTGAGGCTTTGGTGGCCTGTGTTGATTTGCTGAAACAACGCCGAGCCAACCTGATCCCGCCCAGCGACATCGACGAGTTCATCGAGCTGGACTGGATGGTTTGGGACGGCGGCAGCCTGACCCTGACCCTGACGGGCAGCAACATCTGCCGACAAGCGAGGATGCGGGCCGTATCGGCCGATGGGTGAGTGGCCTCAGGCCGGCGTGGCCACGTTGCACTCGCGGCGCAGCACGGCCATGGCGTCTTTCAAGGCGTAGTCGGCATCGCTTTTCAGGGTGGCCTGGGCTTCGGTGACGAAGGATTGCCACAGCTGAACGTAGTCGTCCTGGTGCTGCATGGGCGCGTGGTCGCGGATGTACTCAACAGCCAGTTCGGTGTCCAGGCCGGTTTTTCGGATCTTGCGGATCAGGGTGCCCGCGCTGCGTTCGGTCAGCATGGTCTTGGGCGCGGTGCCAGTGGCCACGCACAAGAACAAGGTGATCAATGAACCTTCGTCGCTGTGCCCTGCGGTGACTTTTTTCCAGCTGGCGGAGGCGGATCGATCGTGGTGATCCACCTCGCTCAAGGCGTCTTCAATCCAGAAATAGCGCCCCCGGAAGGTGGGCGTTTTTTGGAACAATTTTTGAGGCGTCAAGCTGGCGTCCAGGATCTTGGGCAGATCGGCCAGGACCGACTGCCAGGCTTCACCGACCACGGGCTTGAGGTGCTCGGGTAACTTGGGCGGCAGGCTTGCGGTCAACTTGGCCGGCGGTTTTTTGCGCAAGGCCCCCACCATCTTGTCGAAGGCGGCCCAGTCGGGCAGGTCGGTGTGCTTGGTGGCCAAGGCGAGCAGCGCGGTGCGGATGACCGCATCGGCGTCGGCCCCGGCTTCTTCCAGCTCGGCGGCGTCCATGCCCAAAGCTTCGGCCAGCCAGATGGCCGCGTCCATGGCGTGGGTGGCGTGGCTGCGCTGGGCCAGCTCGGCCCGGTAGTCGGCCAGGCTGCGCAAGGACCACTTGGCCAGTTGCGGGATGTGGTCGTCGTTGAAGCCGTGGCGCTCGTTCATGCCAAAGTGGCTGGTCTGCGGCATGGCGATCAGGCGCTTGAGCATGTCCGAGCCGCCTTTGGAACGCGACAAGAAGGAGTGGTCGCGCAAGGATTCAGCCGCCAGGCGCAAGTCGCTGCCGGTGCTTTCTTCCAGGTACAGGCTGACCAGGTTGACGATCCGATCCTTGGCCTTCTCAAGCTCGGGGCGCAAGAACTCGCTGCCAAAGTAGCTGGCGATCTGCACCATGCCTTTGGGCGCATCGTGGCAGATGGTGTCCAGCTTGGGCTGGTCGATAATGCCGTTTTGCACGCCGTACTGCAGCGCCTTCTCGAAGAAAGGCCGCGCGTCGTAAACCGCGATGGATGAGGGTGAAGTGGAAGTACTGCCCGTCATTTAAATCGCCGACTCTTCTTCCGACTCCAGGGCGGCCGGGGTGACTTTGCCTCGGTCGGTGTCGGCCAGGTCAACCTTGCCGTCGCCCTCTTCGGCCTCGTCCGCCTCTTCAATGCCGGCATCGAAGGCGCGCGATTTGGCGCGCAGCACCAGCAGCATCTCGATGAACAGATCGGGGCATTGGTAGCGCAGGATCCAGGCGAGTTCCATCCAGTCCTGGTCGGCCACCTCGTCTTGATCGAGGATGGGCTTGACGTAGGCCGAGGCATAGAGCGCGGTCTCGGACAGCATCTGGCCGTCGTCTTCCAGGGCGTCGAAACTGCCGGTGCGTGCAAAGGTTTCAACCCGGCTCCACTTGTCGGCAAAGTAGTCGGCCAGCGCTTCGCTGCCGCCTTCCAGGTCGCCCACGGCGGTCAAAAACTCAACCGGGCTGGCGTCTTCGCGGAAGATGATGGAGTTGACCATGCCGCGCAGGTGGGTGCGGGTGAGGTCCTTGTAGCGCTTTTCAATCACCACGGCGCGGGCGAACTGGGCCGGCGTGACCATCAGGTTGATGATCGACTCCTTGGAGGTGTCGTACTCGCGGATGACGGCCAGGATGTCCTTGGGCGGCAGCTGCGCCAGCACGACCATCAAGGCACCATCGCCTTCGCTGTCGGCCAGCTCGACCAAGGCGGATTCGGCCCCCACGATGTCGCCAGCGGCGATCAGGCTTTGCGTTTTGGCGATCAGGGCAAGGTGGTGGCTGCTCATCAAATCTCTTTCTTGGTTCAAACGGTCAATCAATCACTCTTTGCGGTCGAAACCTTGCTCGACCATCCAGTCGGCGCCGGCCTCTTCTCGGGCACGGGCCTCGTCATTTTCTTCTTGGTCCAAAGCGCCGTCGCGGTCTTCGCCATCTTCCGTGTCCTCATCGGCCACCTGGGCGGCTTGTGAGGGGTCGACCTTGCCGTGCATGTATTCCAGGCCGGCGGCCACGGTCAGGAAGCGGCCACCAGAGGGCTCTTTCAAGAAGACCTGAGCCAGCTCTTGCGCCCAGGGCGTCAGCTGCACGGCGTTGGCCAGGGTGTCCCACTCTGGGAACTCGTCCACCTCCAGGCTGAGCAATTGGTCCATCAGCACCGGCTGAGGAAAGCGGAAGCCTTGGTGGAACACCACCGCGACCATCTCGGGGCAAAGCTCAACCATCTGTAGCAAGAAATCGACCTCCTTGCGCTTGGCGGCCAGGCGCTGGCGCAGCACGTCTTTGCCTTCGGAGTCAGAGCTCAGGTCGTCGAGTTCGGCCTGGTAGGCAGAGCGCAGTTCGTGGAAGAAAGGGGAGATGCTCATGTGGGGCTGAAGTTGGTCAAAGCAAGGCGCTGAAATAGTTTTGCCAGATGTCTCTGGCGGTCTCGATCGGGCTGTCGAGCAGGTTGCGGCGGCGGTTGTCGTCGTAAGCTTGGCGCTTGGCGGCGTCGGACAGGACGTCGTAGGCCTCTTGCACGGCCCGAAAACGCTCGGCCGCGTCGTCGGCGGCATTGCGGTCGGGGTGGTACAGCGAGGCCTTCTGGCGGAAAGCCTTCTTGATGTCGGCCAGGGTGGCGGCGCTGCCCAGGCCGAGGCTGGCGTAATGGTCTCTCATACTTGCGCGCAAACCCGTATTATTCATCCGGAATGGCGCGCGTGGGTAAACAAGGCCAGATCGGGGCCCCAGCGCCAAAGGCCGACGCGAGGTCGGCCTTCGGCGACGCTGAGCCAGATCAGGGCTGGTACAAGCGGTTCAGCGGAATGGCCGTGAAGCTGGTCGCCCCCGGCTTCAACCAAGACAGCCGCATCACTGCAGTGCCGATCAACTCGTAGTATTCGACCGTGATGTCATAGCGCTTGCCCGCCTCCATGGCGATGTCGGCGCTGGTGTCCGTGGCCGCCTTGTGCGATGTCCAATGGTCGATGACCTTTTGACCATTCACGGTCACACGGACACCGTCGTCACTGAGTGTGCGCAAGCGGTACACCCCCGTCGAGTCCGCCTGCACCGACCCCGTCCATTTCACACTGAAGAAGTCGGTGTGAACCGCTGCAGCAGGGCGGGCAGTGCCCCAGTCGAAATCAGGGTTCTCGACACGCGTGGCCACCAGCGTCTTGCCAAGCAGGCCCTGGTTGAAATACTCGCCCTTCAACCCCGTCCCCGTGGCCGGCACGACGATCGGAGGCTGGCCCGAACCGTTCGGCGCTTGGTACAGGGCGAAAGAATCCGGCTTGCTGTGAAGCATGAGACCATCATCGTTGATCTGGACCAAGGCGCCACCGAAGCCGGTGAGGCTCGAAATGTCGATCACCACGGGTTCTGCGGTCGAGGAGTAGCACCCGCAAAGCGGGTATTGCATGGCGTTGGGATTGTTGGAACCGATCATCTGCCCCTTGACGTTGATCGCGCGAACGGCATACCCCACACCACTCGACAAGGTGGCCCCGGTGTACAGCTTGCCGCTGTCAGGATAGACCTTCACGCCAAAGAAATCGACCACGGCCTGGCCGACATCGTTGATCACGACCAGATCGGGCATGTTGAATTGGTCGTTGATGTCGGGGAAGCCGTTGTAGGCATTGGCCGTGTACGACAAGGCCAAGGTGCTTTGCCCCGAGGTCGACATGACACCTGCGTTCACTTGGCCGCCGGGGTTGCCGGGGTTCGCGATGAAATCGCTGACATAGCCCAGTTGCTCGACATTGTTGAACGAGGTGACGTTGCCGGGAATGCTCACGGCCACGGTGCCGCCGGTGTTCGACCAGGTGCCTGCGTGGCCGATGGTCACGCCGCTGTCATTGACGAACTTGCCGCCAAAGCCCTGGGGCACGATCTTGACGCCCCCACTGGCGGACCAGAAAAATGGCGTCGTGTCATCGAGGAAGCCGGTGACGAAACCCGTGTTGCTCAGGTCATTGGCCACCAGCTTGGTGTAGGTGCCTTGTGGTGAGACGCTGCTGAGATTGACGATCGTGCTGGTGCCTTTGACCAAGTCAAGCACGGTGAACGAGGTGTCGCTGCTGCGGAGCAGGACCTGGCGGGCATTGTTGAGATCGACCGCCTGACCAGCACCTTCGTAGACCTTGGTGAAATCGGCCACGGTGGCGGCAAAAGCGAAATTTTGCGCGGCCAAAGCGGCGGCGACCACAGTCAGTGTATGAATGATTTTCACTGGAGCTCCCTAGAATGATGTTTGTAGACGCAATGATCATCAAGGCCTGGCCAAGGGTCAGCAACCCGACATAACCCTGCCCTCTACTTGGTTAGGGGGTCCCCCTGACTCAGCCGCTTCGTGAAGGGCATCCAAGTTGCTCGCCCGGCTTGTCCGAAATTCGCGCACAAAATACGGACAGGAGCCGTATTCATGTCATCGACAAGCGACCACATTTCAGCGCTCATCAGCGTTGCCGGGCCCGGACACGTCTGGGTACCTGGCGACTTTGCGCAGCTTGGCAACCGCGATGTGATCGACAAGACCTTGCAGCGCATGGTCGCCAGCGGCCACTTGCGCCGCATTGACCGTGGCCTGTATGACCAGCCCATCATCAACAGCCTGACCCATCGGCCGACCACGCCGGACTACCGCGCCGTGATCGACGCACTGGCCAGGCGGGACCAGGCACGGATGCTGATCGATGGCATGACCGCCGCGAACGAGCTGGGCCTGACGGACGCCGTGCCAGCGCGTGTGACCATTCACACCGACATGCGCCGCCGCTCCATCCAGATTGATCAACTCACCATCGAATTCAAACTGACGGCGCCCAGCCGCCTGTATTGGGCAGGCCATCCGGCCATGCGGGTTGTGCAGGCCTTGCACTGGCTCAAAGACATGCTGGCCACAGATGGCGACACGCTCAACAAGAAGCTGGCCCGCATCCTGAACAACGCCCAGCATGGGAAAGACATTCGCGCCGATCTGGCGCAGGGCTTTGCCGCCATGCCCGGATGGATGCAAGACTTCCTGCGCGCCATGCCCGACTTCGATCCGACCATGCCGCCACACCCGAAGAAGGGCCAAGATGAACCCCGCCTATGAAGAGGTGATCTCCGCCAGCGATGCCGACCGTGGCGCGCTGTTCGCCGAACCAGCAGCCAGGCTTGGTACCCCGGTTTAGAACGTCGAAAAAGACTTCTGGGTCTGCTGGACGCTGGATGCGCTGTTCAACGGCCTTGAGCCCGCCAACCCGCGCCTGCTGTTCAAAGGTGGCACCTCGCTGTCCAAAGCGTTTGGCCTCATCCCCCGCTTTTCAGAAGACATCGACATCACCGTGTTCCGAGAAGACATCGGGCAGACCATCGATGCGGCAGAGCTTGATGCGATGACCGGCAAGCAGCGTCGCAAAAGACTCGATGCCATCAGAGATGCTTGCCACGCCTACATCAATGGCCCCTTGCTGAGCCAACTCGCCCAATGCGCCACCGCCGTCATTGGCAAGGAACGCTTTCGGCGAGAGGCAGACCCGGATGATGATGACGGGCAAACGCTGTTGCTGTGGTACCCCGCCGCAACAGCGCGGCCCAACGACTACATCCGCTCCGCCGTCAAGATCGAGGCCGGAGCCAAGTCCGCACTTGACCCGCATACCCGGGCCACCGTGAGGCCCTATGTGGCCGATGACCTGCAGCGCCTTGACCTTGTCGTTCCGAACGTCGTGACCGTTGAAGCAGAACGGACGTACTGGGACAAGATCATCATCCTTCATGGTCTGCGCCAATGGCATGACCGGCGCGGCGTCCTGCGGCACGGCGGGCAACGCGTATCGCGCCACTACTACGATGTCCATCAGCTCTTGCGCCGTGAACAGGCCAGTCAGTGGCTGGGCAACCGTGCCCTGGCCACCGATTGCGCGCAGCATGCCAGGTTGTTTTTTGGCAGCCCCGATCTGGGCTTGACCACGTCAGCTCATGGCTCCTTCACACTAACCCCATCGCCCGACATGCGAGAAGCACTGAGGGCAGATTACATGGCCATGGCAGGCATGGTTTTCGGTGAAGTGCCAACGCTTGATGCGGTGCTGAGCAGCATTGAAGAGGTTGAGCAAGCTTTGAATGGATGAGTCATCGGGGAACTGCTTGACCTCCCTGCTTGCTCATAGATCGCTGCGATGGCGTGCTGTTGCCAAGCTGGCTGTGTCTGAGCCCACTTCTGATTTTCGTTGAGGATTGCCAAGCGCCTTCTCCCTTAACTCTCGACAGCACGAAGCGCCGCTTCCAGCTTTCCCCTGCTCGCTGCCCTGAGCTTCAGCAGCCCAATCTCGCGTGCAGTTTATAAGTAGATGCAATGGTAGAAGAGATGAAAAATATAGGCGAGAAAGCAAAAAACCCTAAGTAGATCAACTACTTAGGGTTTTGTCTTGGCGGAGAGGGTGGGATTCGAACCCACGGTACCTTGCGGTACGCCTGATTTCGAATCAGGTACATTCGACCACTCTGCCACCTCTCCTGTATGCGGGGCTCGCTGGGGTCTAGTCAGCGTCCAGCCAATGCTGGAAAGACATAGATTATAGCATCAAGCTTTCAGCACTTCCTGGCCGCCCAGGTAGGGCCGCAGCGCCGCCGGGATGCGGATGCTGCCATCGGCCTGCTGGTGGTTCTCCAGCACGGCCACCAGCGCGCGACCCACGGCCAAGCCTGAGCCATTCAGCGTGTGCACCAACTCGTTCTTGCCTTGGGCGTTCTTGAAACGCGCCTGCATGCGCCGCGCCTGGAAGGCCTCGCAGTTGGACACCGAGCTGATCTCGCGGTAGGCATTCTGCGCGGGCAGCCACACGTCCAGGTCGAAGGTTTTGGTCGCGCCAAAGCCCATGTCGCCCGTGCACAGTGACACCACGCGGTAGGGCAGCTCCAGCTTTTGCAGCACGGCTTCGGCGTGGCCGACCATGGCATCCAAGGCGGCATAGCTTTCATCCGGGTGCACGATCTGCACCATCTCGACCTTGTCAAACTGGTGCTGGCGGATCATGCCGCGCGTGTCGCGCCCGGCGCTGCCCGCCTCAGAGCGGAAGCACGGCGTGTGGCCAGTCAGCTTGATGGGCAACTGGTCGATTGGCACGATGGTGTCGGCCACCGAGTTGGTCAAGGTGACTTCGGAGGTGGGGATTAAATACCACTTGCTGCCCGAGGCATCGCCATCGCCCGAGGTGACGTGGAACAGGTCTTGTTCGAACTTGGGCAACTGGCCGGTGCCCTGCAGGGCCTTGGCCTGCACCAGGTAGGGCGTGTAGCACTCGGTGTAGCCATGATCAAGCGTTTGCGTGTCCAGCATCAACTGGGCGAGCGCGCGGTGCAGGCGGGCAATGGGCCCCTTCAAAAAGGTGAAGCGGGCGCCCGACAACTTGGCGCCGGTTTCAAAGTCCAGGCCCAGCGGGCCGCCCACGTCCACATGGTCCTTCACCGCGAAGGCGTAGGTTTGCGGCGTGCCCCAGCGGCGCACTTCCACATTGCCAGATTCATCAAGGCCCACGGGCACGCTGTCGTGCGGCAGGTTGGGCAGGGACAGCAGCAGGTCTTGCAGCTCGGACTGGATCACCTCCAGGCGCTCGGCACTGGCCTTGAGTTCATCGCCGATGCCGCCCACTTGCGCCATCACGGCCGAGGTGTCTTCACCCTTGCCCTTGAGGGCGCCGATTTGCTTGGACAGGCTGTTGCGCTGCGATTGCAGCTCTTCGGTGCGCGACTGGATGGTCTTGCGCTCGGCCTCCAGGGTGCGGAAACGGGCTTCGTCCAGGAAGGGCTGAGGGTTCTTGCGCAAGGCCAGGCGCGCCAGCACGCCGTCGAGGTCTTTGCGCAGCAGGTTGATGTCAAGCATGTTGGTTCGGTAAAGAAGAAAGAGCGATGGGATGAAGGTTCAGGAAGGCGTGCGCTGCGTGGGCAGGGGCCGGTCCAGCCCCGTGCCGCCCAAGCCCTTGGGCAGTGGGAAACGCACCGATTCTTCCACGCCTTGCATGCGGCGCACCGACACGGCGCCCAAGGCCTTGAGTTGCGCGATGACCTGCTGCACCAGCACGTCGGGCGCGGAGGCGCCAGCCGTCAGGCCCACGCGTGGGCGGCCGTTGAACCAGGCTTCTTGCAGATCCCCAGGGGAATCGACCATGTAGGCCGGTGTGCCCAGGCGCTCGGCCAGCTCGCGCAGGCGGTTGCTGTTGGAGCTGGTGGGGCTGCCCACCACGATGACCACGTCCACCTTGGGCGCCAGCACCTTGACGGCATCCTGCCGGTTCTGGGTGGCGTAGCAGATGTCCTGCCGCTTGGGCTCGCGGATGTTGGGGAAGCGCTGCTTGATGGCCTCGAGGATGGCGGCGGCATCGTCCACCGACAGCGTGGTCTGCGTGACCACGGCGAGCTTGTCGGGCGTGGTGACCTGCACGGTGGCCACGTCCTCGATGTCTTCGACCAGGTAGATGCCTTCGGAGAGTTGCCCCATGGTGCCTTCAACCTCGGGGTGGCCCTTGTGGCCAATCATCACAAACTCATAACCCTCGCGGCGCAGCTTGGCCACTTCGATGTGCACCTTGGTGACCAGCGGGCAGGTGGCGTCAAACACCTGGAAGCCGCGCTCATCGGCCTCGTGGCGCACGGTCTGGCTGACGCCGTGGGCGCTGAAGATCAGGGTGGCGCCGGGCGGCACGTCGGCGAGGTCTTCGATGAAGATGGCGCCCTTGGCCTTCAGGTCGTTGACCACGTAGGTGTTGTGCACGATCTCGTGGCGCACGTAGATGGGTGCGCCGTATTGTTCCAGCGCGCGCTCGACGATCTCGATGGCGCGGTCCACGCCAGCGCAAAAGCCGCGCGGCTCGGCCAGCAAAACGTCTTGAACCTGGTTGCTCATGGTGGGGGCCTTGGGGTGGGCAGGGTTCACAGCACGCCGATCAACTGCACTTCAAACGTCACAGTCTGGCCGGCCAGCGGGTGGTTGAAATCGAACACGGCCCAGTCTTCAGCAGCCGGGCCCATTTCGCGCAGCACGCCCGCAAAAGCCCCTTGGCCATCGGGCGTGGGGAACTGGACGACATCGCCCACGTCCCAGGTTTCGTTCAGGTCGCCCAGCTTGCGCAGCAGCGACAGGGCCACGCGCTGCACCAGCTCGGGGTTGCGGGGGCCAAAGGCCTCACCCGGGTCCAGCTGGATCACCGTGCGGGTGCCCTCAAGGAGGCCCAGCATGCGGGCTTCCAGTGCAGGCGACAGCTCGCCCGACCCCAGCGACAGCGTGGCGGGTTTCTCGGCGAAGGTGTTGACGATGTCGCCGCCATCGGGGCCTGCCAGACGGTAGTGCAGGGTCAGGAAGGAGCCAGGGACGACGGTGGGCACAGCTGTGGTCATGGAGGCGCGCCCCACCCTTCAGGAGGATTGGGCTTTCAGTTTGGAGAAGCGACAATTTTAGGTTTGAGTCACCAAATAAGGGAACGTTTCCATGAAAGATCTTCCCGCCGCCCTTCGGCCGCGCGAAAAATTGCTGTCCATGGGGCCGCAAGCCCTGGCAGATACAGAACTGTTGGCCCTGCTGCTGCGCACCGGCCTGCAAGGGCTGGGCGTGTTGCAACTGGCAGAAAAAGTCCTGAATGACCTGGGGGGATTGTCGGGCCTGCTGCGGGCCCAGCCAGCGCAGTTGTCCGGCATCAAAGGTTTGGGGCCGGCCAAACGTTCGGAATTGATGGCGGTGATGGAGCTGGCACGCCGCGCCATGATCCATGAATTGAGCGAGCAGCCGGTGTTCACCGCACCGCAAATGGTGAAAGACTATCTGCGCCTGCACATCGGTGCCCTGCCCCACGAGGTGTTCTCGGTGATGTTCCTGGATTCGCAGCAACGCTTGATCGCTTGCGAAGAGATGTTCCGGGGCACGCTGAGTCAAACCTCGGTGTACCCGCGCGAGGTGGTGAAACGGGCGCTGGCGCTGAACGCGGCCAGTGTGATCCTGGCGCACAACCATCCCTCCGGTGTGTTGGAACCCTCGCGCGCCGACGAGTTGCTGACGCAAACACTGAAGAGCAGCCTGGCCTTGGTGGATGTGCGGGTGCTCGACCATTTCGTGGTCGGCGCAGGGGGTGCCTTGTCGTTTGCGGAGCGCGGTTTGCTGTGATTCAAGAGCGGCATCGGGCTTGAGGTAGGCTTGGCACCGTGAGCCCAGCCCGCAAGTCCTCCACCAACACGCCTCTGAGCGACTTTGCCGACCTCAAGCGCGCTTTGAAAAAAGCCGCCAAAGAGGCGGCCGCCAAACTCGCGCAAGAACAGGCCGAACGGGCCGCGCGCGAGGCCGAGCAGCGCGCCCACGAGGTGGAGCGCGAGCTGTTCAAGCACGCCGTGGGGCCGGTCTACGCCATGGCCCCCAACGGGCGCGCCGTGGGGTCCGGCGTCACACGCCCCGAGCCCATCCCCAAGCTGCGCCAGCAAGATGAAGCCTCGGTGCTGCGCGAATCGCTGTCGGACGAGTTCGACGTGGAAACCTTGCTGGAAACCGACGAGTCGCTGTCTTTTCGGCGCCCAGAAGTCGGCCAGGACGTGACCCGCAAGTTGCGGCGTGGCGTGTGGGCGGTGCAGGGTCACCTTGATTTACATGGATTGCGCACCGATGAAGCCCGCGAGCGGGTGGGTGCGTTCTTGCGCGAGGCGCAGACCAAAGGCTGGCGCTGCGTGCGCGTGGTGCATGGCAAGGGCCTGGGTTCGCCCGGCAAGATTCCAGTGCTGAAAGACAAAGTGCGCCGCTGGTTGGTGCAAAGCGACCGCGTGCTGGCCTTTGTACAGGCGCGTGGCGATGATGGCGGCGCAGGTGCCCTGGTGGTGCTGCTGAATCCGGGCGGCAAAAGCCCTGCCCCGCCAAAAAAAGCCAAAGCTTTGCCCAAAGCCATCGCCAAGTAGGCAGGCCTTCAAACGCCCTGGTTGCGCATCCAGTCGGCAGTTTGGAAGAAGGATTTCTCCAGCCGCTCGGCCAACACGGGATCAACCTCGACCTCTTGCATCGCCTGGAACATGCAGGCCAGCCACTGATCGCGCTCCAGGATACCGATGGAAAACGGATGTATTGCGCCTGAAGTCACCGAGGCGTGAGCTTGGTGGCGATCTGCACGATGCCTTGGGCGGCTGGGCTGCCGGGCATGAGCTCCATCAGCAATTGGCGCTTCTGAATGGCCTGGCGCACGGCGGAGTCGATGGGCACATCGCCCAAAAAATTGAGCTTGGGCGTCACCCCACTGGGGCTCTGCACGAAGCGGTCGACCACCGTTTGCAACTGGTTGCAGATGGCGCGGCCTTCGCCGGCACGGCTGACCTGGTTCACCACCAGGTGCAGGTTCTCGCGCGACTGCTGCGAGGACAGCACCTTGATGGTGGCGTAGGCGTCGGTCATGGAGGTGGGCTCGGGCGTGGCCACCACGATGATCTCGTGGGCCAGTGACACGGCGTAGAGCACCACGTCGGAGATGCCCGCGCCAGTGTCGATGATCAGCACGTCAAAGCGCGGCGACACGGTCTCGATGATGTGCTGCAGTTGGTCGCGCACTTCAGGCGTCAGGCGGGAGTATTCAACCAGGCCGGAGCCAGCCAGCAGCACCGAGAAACCGCCGGGCGCGGGCAGGATGGCTTCTTCAAGCTGGGCCTTACCGGTGAACACATCGTGCAGTGTGATCTTGGGGTAGAGGTTGAGCATCACGTCCAGGTTGGCCAGGCCCAGGTCGGCGTCCAGCACCAACACGCGAAGCCCTTGGCGGGCCAATGCAGCGGCCAGGTTGGCGCTGACGAAGGTTTTGCCGACGCCGCCTTTGCCGCTGGTGACCGCGAGGGTGCGGGCCAGGCGCGGCGTGGCCACCGGCTTGGACGTTTCAGAGGTGGAAGTGGGGCTGGACATGGTGACCGTCATTCCGTGGTTTTCGGCACAAAGTCGATGGGACCTGAGTCCGCAATGAGGTCGGATTGCGCAAATCCGGCAAATAACAAACTTTTCTCTTCGGCGCTGACCACCGTGAGCGGGGGCATTTCAAGGCAGGTGCGGTTGCGGCCTTCGGTCTTGGCGCGGTAGAGCTGTTGGTCGGCGCGTTCGCACCACAGCGTGGCCGATGAGCGCACCCACTGGGGTGCAAAGGCCCCCCCGATGCTGATCGTGATCGACAGTTGCTGCCCACCAATCACCTCCACCGGCAAAGTGGCCACCTTGTGGCGCACGCGTTCGGCCACGGTCTGGCCAAAGGCGGGCGGGCAATTGGGCAGGATGATGGCGAACTCTTCGCCGCCAATGCGGGCGACGGTGTCCATGGGGCGCACGCAATCTTGCAGCGAGGCGGCCACCGACTGGATGACAACGTCGCCAGCGGCGTGGCCGTGGGTGTCATTGACTTTCTTGAAGTGGTCGATATCGACCATCAGCAACAGGGCAGGCTCGCCGATGCGGGCCACGCGGTCGACCTCGCGGCCAATGGCGGCTTCGAACAGGCGACGGTTGG
The DNA here is from genome assembly GCF_014378415.1 of Aquabacterium sp. Lineage (GTDB taxonomy): Bacteria > Pseudomonadota > Gammaproteobacteria > Burkholderiales > Burkholderiaceae_C > Aquabacterium. Next base: position 12,382 of record NZ_JACMNS010000203.1, on the reverse strand, counting down.
ACAGGCCGGTGAGCGCGTCGCGGCTTGATATCTCGCACAGGCCATCAACCACCGATTGAAGCCACTGCTGCGAACCCAGCGCCAAGCCTTCAGGCAAGCCCCAGCCGGCTTGTGCCAGCAGGCTCAGTGCCGGTTCCAACCGCATGCCCGCGCAGAACGAGCCTTCCAGGGCGGCTAAAGGGGCGAAATCGGAATTGATGGGCGACTCCATGCCTGCTAAGAGATCCATGCGCCAGTCTATCAGGGCGCCTTGCGGCCATCGGCCAATGAGACACGGTTTGCCGACCCGACTCCACGCCTTGAACCTTGTTACCTCCCACATCCTCAAGCCAGCATCCTGATTGCCGATATCAAGTCTGGGCGCCCAAGCGAGTCGCCCGCTGATTTCAAGCAACCAGCCAGAGTGCCTGTTCTATGTCGGATTCCATGGGTTTGGTCACTGAACGAGAGTTTTCCTTCAACGCGAAGGATTTCTCCCGGGTGCGTTCGCTGATTTACCAGCGCGCCGGCATCAGCCTGCACGAGGGCAAACAGGCCATGGTCTACAGTCGGCTGTCGCGCCGCCTGCGCGACACGGGCTACAACTCTTTTGAGCAGTACCTGCAGTGGCTGGAAAGTGCCTCGGGCGCGCCCGCCCAGCAAGAGTGGCAGGAGTTCGTGAACTGCCTGACCACCAACCTGACCTCGTTTTTCCGCGAAGAGCACCACTTCCATGTGCTGACCGACTGGTTCAACGTGCGCGGATCGCAACCCACCCGCATCTGGTGCTGTGCCGCATCGACCGGCGAAGAGCCCTATTCCCTGGCCATGACGGTGGCCGAGACCGTGGGCCTGCACGCCCCCGTCAAAATCACCGCCAGCGACATCGACACCAATGTGCTGACAACCGCCTCACGCGGGGCCTACGACGCTGATGCGCGTGGTTTGAGCCCGCAGCGCCTGCGCCAGTTCTTCCTGAAGGGCAAGGCCACCAACGCCGGCCAAATCCGCATCAAGCCCGAGCTGGCGTCCCTGGTCGAGTTCAAGCCTTTCAACCTGATGCAGGAGCAGTGGCAGTTGGGCGAGCCCTTCGACATCGTGTTCTGCCGCAACGTGATGATTTATTTTGACGCGCCGACCCAGCGCAAGGTGCTTGAGCGCATCCATCGGGTCATGAAACCCAAGGGCAAATTGTTCGTGGGCCACTCGGAAAACTTCACCGAATCGCGTGACCTCTTCCTCTTGCGGGGCAAGACGGTTTACGACAAGGTTTGATGGGTTCACCATGATGAGCACGACTCCCTCCAGCGCCTTGCGCCCCGGTACACCGCCCCCCACCACCGGCTTCGCGGCCAACCTGGGGGCCGCCACCGCCCGCAAGGACCGCCTGGGCGCCCTGAAAGCGCGCGTCCCCAAGCCGGGCGAAGCATCCTTCTTTTTTTACGATGCGCACTTTCACAACGAGGCCGTCAAGATCCTGCCCGGCGAGTACTTCGTGTACGACGAGGACATCATCATCATGACCACGCTGGGCTCGTGCATCGCCACCTGCCTGTGGGACCGCAACGCCCGCATCGGCGGCATGAACCACTTCATGCTGCCCGACAACGGCGGCGGCACCAGCGACTCGGGCCGCTACGGCTCCTTCGCGATGGAACTGCTGATCAACGAGATGCTCAAGCGCGGCGCCTCGCGCATGACGCTGGAGGCCAAGGTGTTTGGCGGCGGCGCGGTCATCAGCGGCATGAGCAGCCTGAACGTGGGCGAGCGCAACACCACCTTCGTGATGGACTACCTCAAGACCGAGCGCATCCCCATCGTCTCGAAAGACGTGATGGACATCTATCCGCGCAAGGTTTGCTTCTTTCCGCAAAGCGGCAAGGCCATGGTCAAGCGCCTGGCCGCCGCCAACCCCGATGCCATCGTGGCCCAGGATCGCCTGGCTGCACAAAAAGCCGCTGTCCCTGCCGCGGCCGGTGGTTCGATTGATCTTTTCTGAGCAGTGAGTACAACAATGGCAAAGACACGAGTAGTGGTGGTCGATGATTCGGCCCTGGTTCGCAGCCTCTTGACCGAGATCATCAACCGCCAGCCCGACATGGAATGCATCGGCGCGGCGGCCGATCCGCTGTTGGCACGCGAGATGATCCGCAACCTCAACCCCGATGTGATCACGCTGGACGTGGAAATGCCACGCATGGATGGCATCGACTTTCTGGCCAAGCTGATGCGCCTGCGGCCCATGCCGGTGGTGATGGTGTCCACGCTGACCGAGCGCGGTGCCGAGGTCACCTTGAAAGCGCTGGAGCTGGGCGCCATCGACTTCGTGGCCAAGCCCAAGATTGGCGTGGCCGACGGCCTGCGCCAGTTGCAGGACGACATCACCGACAAGATCCGGATTGCCTCCAAGGCGCGCATCCACCGGCTGCATGCACCGGCCGCTGCGGGCACCCCAGGCCATGATGCCAAGGCGGTTGCCCGCCCGGTGTCGGCCAGCCTGGGCCACTTGTCCACCGAAAAAATCATCTTCATCGGGGCCTCGACCGGCGGCACCGAAGCCACCAAGGAGGTGCTGATCACACTGCCGGCCGACTCGCCCGCCGTGGTCATCACCCAGCACATGCCACCGGGCTTCACACGCAATTACGCGGCGCGCCTGGACGGCCTGTGCAAGATCAGCGTGAAAGAAGCCGTGGACGGCGAACGCATCCTGCCCGGCCACGCCTACATCGCGCCCGGCGGCATGCACCTGAGCGTGGAGCGCTCGGGCGCCAACTACCTGGCCCGTGTGCAGGATGGCGACCCGGTCAACCGACACAAGCCCAGCGTGGAAGTGCTGTTCAAATCAGCCGCCCGCGTGGTCGGCCCCAACGCCGTGGGCATCATGCTGACCGGCATGGGCGCCGATGGCGCCACGGCCATGCGCGAGATGCGCGACGCGGGGGCCTATTGCGTGGCTCAAGACGAAGCCACCTGCGTGGTCTTTGGCATGCCGCGCGAAGCCATCGCGGCCGGCGCGGTGCAAGAGGTGCTGCCGCTGACCAAGATCACTGGCCACCTGATGGACCACTTTCGCGCCACCGCCGGTTCGGCCCTTAGCCGCGTCTGAACCGGGGGCCTAAGGTCGGCCCACGAAGATCATCAAGGTCGCCCCCACGCGCGGGCTGTAGACCACCGCGCTGTACACCGGCCCGAAGGCGGTGTCGGCGCCCAGGTACAGGCTCATGCCTTTGCGCATGCGGCCATCGCCTCGGTCAGAGGGGCGGTCCCAGGCGTTGCCCACTTCCAGGCTGGTGCCCACCACCAGGCCACGGGTCAGGTACAAATTGGCCACGCGCTGTTGATACCCCAAGCGCAACAACGCGATCTGCGAGCCACTGACCTGAAAAGGCTCATAGCCCGACAACTGCTGGAACCCGCCCAGGCCATAGCGTGGTGTGAGTTGCTGTGCGCCATCGGCCAGCCCGATGCGGGTGTAGGCGCTCAAGGTGTGCGCACCCCATGACCATGCGCCTTGTGCCTGGGCCTCGAAGTGGTTGACCTCGCCGGTCTCGGCCAGGCCACGGCCAAAGCTGCGCCCCTTTATCCAGTTGCCCTCCACCCGCCAGCCATGCGTGGGAAAGAAGGCGTGGTCCAGTTGATCGAACACGGCGCTGAGGTGCCAGCCGCGCTCAGTCCAGCGCAAGGGTGACATGGGGCCGGCATAACTGGCCAGGGCAAGATCCGGGTCGTCGCGGTAGACCTCGTCCACCCAGCCCAGGCGCACCTCGCCCAGTTCGCGCCAGGTGGTGCCCAGGTCGAGGGTCAGGCTGCGCCGCTTGCGCTCCAGCTCGGCCGACAACGGCCCCTCGGGGTCGTCATGCAGGGACAGGCGCCGGCTTTGCAGCGAGGCCGAGGCCGACACGAAGCCGCGCAAGCCATCCGGCAGCTTCCAACCCATGGGGCGGTACCACTCGGTGCCCATGGCGGGCGACGTGCCCACCTTCAGAAAGTTGCGCCACTCGCTGCCATGCTCGTCCAGCCAATGGCGGTTGTGCACCAGCTTGAGGTTAAACAGGCTGCGGCCCCGGCTGTCGGCGCTGAAGTCAAGGCCGATCTGCAGGTAGTTGGGCCCCCAGGGTTTGTCGTCCAGGTCGAACACCAGGCCCTCGCCGCCCTCCGGCGTGCGCACCAGGCGGTAGTCGGCGCGCAGGTAATCACCGGTGGCCGCCAGCCGCGTGGCATCGCGCTCGGCCTTGGCGATGTCAAAGGTGTCACCGGCCCGGGTTTCCAGGATGTCGTCGCGGCTCTCGGGCTTGGTCTGCTTGCTGCCTTCAAAGCGCACGAAGCTCAAGGGCGCTGCGGGCGTGATCTTTTGCTGACGACGGGCCTTCCAGCGTGCGTAGTCGGCCTCGCTGAGCTTGAGGTCTTGCATGCGCAGCACCAGCGCTTCGGCCTGCAACTGGCCCAGGGCCACGAACTCGGCGCCACGGTCAAAATCAGCGGCAGTGAGGTTGTCCAGCGTCGGCGCGATCAACACATCTTCCGGCTTCATGCTGCGCAGGCTTTGCTGCACGTTCTGTTCGGTCAGGATGTTGATCATTTGCGACGTGACGCCCGTGAAGGAATTGAGCGTGTCGCGCTTGGACAAGGGGGTGCCGATGTTGACCACGATCAGGCGCTGGGCGCCCATGCTGCGGGCCACATCGACCGGCGTGTTGTTGACCAAACCGCCATCGCCCAGGATGCGCCCATCGACCTCGACCGGGGCAAACACGCCAGGCACCGACATGCTGGAGCGCAGCACGGTGGCCAGGTCGCCGCCGCCCAGGATGACGGGCTTGCCGGTTTCCATGTCGGTGGCCACGGCCCTGAACGGCGTGGGCAACTGGTCAAAGTTGGTGAACTGCCGCGATGGCAAGGTCATGCGCCGCAAATGCGACTCCAGCCCCCGGCTGGACACCGTGCCCAGTGGCGCCTTGAGCCCGGTGGCATCAATGCCCACCTCGATCAGCGGTGAGACCTCGAAGTCTTGCTCCTTGCGGCGCTGCGACAACTCGCGCCGGTCTACCCGGCTGGCGAACACATTGCCCCAGTCCAGGCGCAGCACCTCGCTCTCGATTTGCTCGGCAGACAGGCCGCTGGCATACAGGCCGCCCACGATGGCGCCCATCGAGGTGCCCGCGATGAAATCGACGGGGATGCGCTCACGCTCCAGCACCTTGAGGACGCCCACGTGGGCCAAACCACGCGCACCGCCACCGGACAAGACCAGGCCAATGCGGGGACGGATTTCTTCAGTGGGGGAAGCGGGGGAGGAGCCCAACTGGGCACCGCACGTCAGCGGCACCAGCCAGGCCAGCATCCAACACCCCGTGAGAGTTTTTCTTCTTGCACGCAGCTGCTTCATGCAGCCATTGTGCAGGGTGTCGGACCAGGGTCAGTGCGGCAGGCTCAGAACGCAAATTGCACGCCGCCGCTGACTGAGTTCAGCGAACCACTGCTGCCGCCGACTTCAAACGAAGTCAGGTCCAGCGCGCCAACGATCTTCAGGTTCTTGGCCACGGCGTATTCAATGCCAAAACCGGCGTACAGATTGATGGAGCTGTCGGAGCTGGTGCCAATGAACCGAATGCCGCTGGGGTCGGAACTGACGCTGGCCAGGCCCAGGCGGGCGATGCCGGCCCACTTGGGCGAGAAGTCCCAACGGTAAGCGCCGTTGACAATGAAGGCCGACACGTCAATGGCACCCAGTGTGAATGGGCCGCCGTTGATGGTCGTGCTGCCGAAGTCAATGTAGGCCGCTTCGATCGAGATGTGGGGGGCCAGGGTGTAGCCGCCGTAGATCTTGAATGCTGTGTCTTGCGTATCGCAATTAGAGGCGAAAGGGCAATCCACGCTGAAGTTGCTGAAACCCACTGTGCCGCCCACATAAGCTTGGGCCGAGGCAGCACCTGCGAACATCGTCATGGCTGAAAAAGCAGCAACAGACATCAAATTTTTCATTGGTCAGATCCCGTGATCGTGTAAGAACAGCAACATCGCTGATCCGCGGGAGTCTGGCAGCCAAAGGCGATTCGGCCAACCGCCTGTTCCGGTGGGAATTGTCGCAAACGGTTAATGGCGCGCATGAAAAAAGGGCCGCATTACTGCGACCCTTTGCATGACGTGAGCTTGAAGACAAGCTCAGGCTGACATTTACATGTCCATGCCCATGCCGCCCATGCCACCCATGCCGTGGCCACCGCCGCCAGCGCCGGCTTCTTCTTTCGGTGCTTCAGCGATCATGCACTCGGTCGTCAGCAGCAACGAAGCCACAGAGGCTGCGTTTTGCAGGGCCGTGCGCGTGACCTTGGTGGGATCCAGGATGCCCATTTCGATCATGTCGCCATACGTGCCATTGGCAGCGTTGTAGCCGTAGTTGCCCGTACCGGCCAACACCGAGTTGACGACCACGCTGGCTTCGTCGCCAGCATTGCTGACGATGATGCGCAGGGGTTCTTCAATGGCGCGCAGGATCAGCTTGATGCCGGCGTCTTGGTCGGCGTTGTCGCCCTTGATGACACCTGCAGCTTGCTTGGCACGCAGCAGAGCCACGCCACCACCGGCCACGATGCCTTCTTCGACTGCAGCGCGCGTGGCGTGCAGTGCGTCTTCAACGCGGGCCTTCTTTTCCTTCATCTCGACTTCGGTGGCAGCACCGACCTTGATGACGGCCACACCGCCGGCCAGCTTGGCCACGCGTTCTTGCAGCTTCTCGCGGTCGTAGTCGCTGGCCGCTTCTTCGATCTGAACACGCACTTGCTTGACGCGGGCTTCGATGTCACCAGCGGCGCCAGCGCCGTCGATGATGATCGTGTTTTCCTTGCCCACTTCGATGCGCTTGGCTTGGCCCAGGTCGGCCAAAGTGACCTTGTCCAGGGACATGCCGACTTCTTCAGCGATGACCTTGCCGCCCGTCAGGATGGCGATGTCTTCCAGCATGGCCTTGCGGCGGTCGCCGAAGCCAGGGGCCTTGACAGCGACGACCTTCAGGATGCCGCGGATGGTGTTGACCACCAAAGTGGCCAGTGCTTCGCCGTCAACTTCTTCAGCGACGATCAGCAGAGGGCGGCCAGCCTTGGCCACTTGCTCCAGCGTGGGCAGCAGGTCACGGATGTTGGAGATCTTCTTGTCGTACAGCAGCACGAAAGGGTTGTCCAACAAAGCAGCTTGCTTTTCGGGGTTGTTGATGAAGTAAGGCGACAGGTAGCCGCGGTCGAACTGCATGCCTTCGACAACGTCCAGCTCGTTGGCCAGGCTCTTGCCGTCTTCAACGGTGATGACGCCTTCCTTGCCGACCTTGTCCATCGCGCTGGCGATGATTTCGCCGACGTCGTTGTCAGAGTTGGCGGAGATGGTGCCGACTTGGGCGATCTCTTTGGACGTGGTGGTAGGACGCGATTGCTTCTTGAGCTCGGCGACCAGGGCCGTCACGGCCTTGTCGATGCCGCGCTTCAGGTCCATCGGGTTCATGCCGGCGGCCACGTACTTCATGCCTTCGCGCACGATGGCTTGGGCCAGCACGGTGGCGGTGGTGGTGCCATCACCAGCGTTGTCGGAGGTCTTGGAGGCCACTTCCTTCACGAGCTGGGCGCCCATGTTCTGGAGCTTGTCTTTCAGCTCGATTTCCTTGGCCACGGACACACCGTCCTTGGTCACGGTGGGGGCGCCGAACGAGCGCTCGAGGACCACGTTGCGGCCCTTGGGGCCCAGGGTCACTTTGACCGCGTTGGCCAGGATGTTCACGCCCTCGACCATGCGAGCGCGGGCTTCACCGCCGAAAACGACGTCTTTAGCTGCCATTTGGAGTTCTCCGAAATTCTTGAAAAATGAGGGGGATGTGCGGGAGAAGAAGGATTACTTCTCGACCACGGCGAAGAGGTCTTCCTCGCGCATCACAAGCAGTTCGTCGCCATCGACCTTGACGGTCTGGCCGCTGTATTTGCCGAACAGAACGCGGTCACCGACCTTGACGTTCAGGGTGACGAAGTCGCCCTTGTCGTTGCGCTTGCCGGGGCCGACGGCCAAGACTTCACCTTGGTCAGGCTTTTCAGCAGCGTTGTCAGGAATGATGATGCCGGAATTGGTCTTGGTTTCTTGTTCCAAGCGCTTGACGATCACGCGATCGTGCAAAGGACGAAGTTTCATCGTATCTCCTGTCTGATCAGACAACGGGGTTTTACATGGGTTGCAAGGTGAGTGAATGCTCACATTACGACAGCTCGAATGGACAACCTGGAAGGCTGTTAGCACTCAAGCCTAACGAGTGCTAAACCTATTATAGGGATGCTTGGCCAGGTTTCAAGGGGGCAGCAATTCGAGTTCACAGAAGTTTCTTGGTCTACCCTCGCCCATCCACAAAACCTTGGAAGACGCTGCCCGCCATGCTGGAAGCAGGTGATGCGCAGAGGGACAAGATCAAGGCGCACCACCAGAAAACCGGCGCCACCCTTGCGTCGTGGTTGAGCGAATTGTGCAGGCCGTGCAGCGTGGCGAAGACCGCGTCTTTGTGGGCCCCATGGCCAAGGCCCTGTACAACGCCAAGCCTTACCCCGCCAAGCGTTCGGCCGGCCCGCGCTGATCACGCACCGAAAGCGCCAGCACGCACAGCGCCATCCACACCAAGGCCTCCAGCACGCCGGCCAACACGTCGGTGAAAAAATGCACCCCCAGGTACACCCGGCTCCACGACACCAGACCGATCATGAGCAGCGAGACGGCGCCCAACGCCCCACGCCACAAGGGCCTGGGCACGTGGGTCAACACCACCAGGGCCAAGAAGCCATGCAGCAGCGTGGTGGCCGACGCGTGTCCACTGGGAAAGCTGAAGGTGGACAAGGTCAGCAGCACGTCATCCCCCGTCGGCCTGGGTCGCTGGACCCCGTGCTTCATCAGCACGTTGAGCGCCGCTCCGGCGGGCACGAACAGCCACAAGGGCAGCAGCCAGTGGCGATGCTGGCGCTTGAACATCAACCAAACCGACAGGCCCGCGGTGTAAATCGAGATGGCCATGACCGAGTGCAGCTGGGTGATCACGAGGAGGGCCTGCGTCAGGGCCGGTGAGCGCAGATGGCGTGCCCACTCGGCGGCGTGAACATCCAGCCCGCTCAGGTGCCCCTGGGTGGACACCAGCCATGCCAGGGCCACAAAGCCGGGCAGCGCCAGGCACAGCATCAAGAGCGCCACTGGGCGGAGTTGGCGAAAAGCCGGTCGGTTGGGAGAGATCAACAGGGCACCTTGGGGCTCAAGTCAAACGGGCACGTCATTCCGCCATGCTAAGGGCATCGGTCGGGCGTGACTGCGTGACGGCGTGGCCGACCTGGCTGTTGATCAGACTTTTGATTTCTTTGGCGGCCACCACGGCGAAGTCACGGTCTGCGCCAAGGCCACGGCCTGGTGGATGGGGCCCACGATAGCCTGGATGAGTTGGAAGATTTGGTGGCCACCAGCAGGGACAGGCGAGGACAGATTCTTTTGTTGACATCAGCCCCACATGCATGCCGCGCTGCGTCAAAACCATGCAATGAAGCGCATGCTCAAGCCACGTTGAGCTTGAACACAGCGACCGTTTGCGCAAGGCTGATGGCTTGGTGCTTGAGGCTTTCGGCCGCCGCGGCGGATTCTTCCACCAACGCGGCGTTTTGCTGCGTGACCTGATCAAGCTGCGCCACCGCGTTGCCAATTTGTCCGATGCCTTGGCTCTGCTCGACGCTCGCGCTGCTGATCTGGCCGATGAGGACGCTCACGCGCTTCACGTGCGAGACAATACCGTCCATGGTCTTGCCGGCATCGACGACCAAGCGTGAGCCGTTCTCCACCTTCTCGACGCTTTCGGCGATCAGGCTCTTGATCTCCTTGGCTGCCTGCGCGCTGCGCTGGGCCAGGGTGCGCACTTCGCCAGCCACCACGGCGAAGCCGCGGCCTTGCTCGCCAGCCCGTGCTGCTTCCACCGCCGCATTCAGGGCGAGGATATTGGTCTGAAAGGCGATGCCGTCGATCACGCTGATGATGTCGGCAATCTTTTTTGAGCTTGCGCTGATGTCTTCCATGGTGCTGATCACAAGCCCCACCACCACGCCGCCCTGAGTGGCCGCAGTGGAAGCGGAACCGGCGAGTTGTGTGGCCTCGCGCGCGGTCTCGGCGCTTTGCTTGACGGTGGCGGTGATCTCTTCCATGGAGGCCGCCGTTTTCTGAAGGTTGCTCGCCTGCTCTTCAGTGCGTTGGCTCAGGTCGGCATTGCCGATGGCAATCTGGTTCGACCCGGTGGCAATGGAGTCGGCACTGTTGCGCACTTGCCCGACCAGCGTCACAAGGCTTTCGTTCATTCGCTTGAGCGCCCTCATCAGCTGGCCGGTTTCGTCGTTGCCGGTGACTTCGATGTGTGAAGTGAGATTGCCAGCAGCCACGGTTTCAGCCACGGTCACCGCACGGCCAATGCTACGCGTGATGAGTGCAACAAGTTGCCAGGCAAAGAGAGCGGCGCCAATCACAACGACCATGGTGATGATGGCACTGCTCCAGAGAACACTTTCGTATTCAATCTGGGCCTGCTTGTACGTACCCTCTGCCCGCTCGAGCTCGAGCGCAACAAGTCGACTCAGACCATCACCGACGGGATCAATGGCCGGGTACATCTCATGAGCCGCGAATGAGCGAATGCCTTCCAGGTCGCTCTTAACAAGCAGCGCCTTCAATTGATCGGAAGCGGCATCGGCCGCTTTCATGGCGGGCACCAAGTCCGCGATCAACTTCTTCTCTTCATCACCCAGATCACTGGCAACAAAGGTATCCCAGGTCTTCTTGATCACGCCGCTTGCGTCGGTCACGGTCTTCACGCCGTCCGTGGGCTTCATCAGGCCGTCCCGGGTCTTGTGCGCCGTGTCCACAAAGCCGACGAAATAGCCGTCGGCGACCTCTTTCATCTGCTTGACCGTGACCACACGATGGTTGACCGAAGCAAGCACCACATTGCTGTCGTGTAATCGATAGACCGTCGAGGCGGCTGAAATGGTGATAAGTGCCAGCAAGGCCGCAACAAGGCCGAGCAGTCGGGTTTTGAAGCTGAGGTTGTTCATAACTTCCAGCTGCGTGGTTACGGTTGAGATCGGCCGCTCTCGCCGAATTTCTCGATATCGGCAGGCCAGCCGAGGACTAAAGCGTGAACAATGGGGTGAATGCACACACTTGCTGGTCTCGTAAAACGCACCACAAGCCCTTGGCAAATCCCGAGGCGGATGGCGTACCAAAATTCATGCCTTTGCTCAGCCGCCTGAGGCCGCCGAATCGGCCACTGCATTTGCTGATGGACCGGGCCTACCAGGGCAATGAAACTCGGAAAATCGACGTCATGCTCCTTGGCTTTATCAGCTTTGTGTTGGCCGCTGACGGACTTCGAATGTGTTAACCGGCCCTGGATTTGTTGCGTAAAGTGCTGTGCGCGCGCGTCGTGGCGGTCTCGTAAGGCCGCAAGCACGCCACGCCCGGGGAAACGGTGGCGCGCTCCGCCAAGGCCTGCTGCCCGCGGCGGATTCGGCTGGACCCAATGGCCGTGCGGATTTTTTCCGCGACCACGAAGGCGCCATTGAGCGGTGTCGATGGCAGAACGATGGCGAATTCCTCACCGCCAATGTGAGCCGCCGTGTCCTGGCACTGGTCAAAGGCACGGCGGTTGGCCAAACCCGTGAGGCCATCGACCAGGGCATCCGTGCGCGCACGCGCCACTTCCTGCTTCAGGACTTGGATCTGGTTCTGGCTTTCCTTGAACCACTCTTGCAGGCCGCTGAGCAGGCGCTGCAAACCCTCGGTCAGACGCTGTCCGGTGTCCGGTGTCCGGAACCATGTCCGCAATGAACTGCGTGAACAAGGACCGTGTGACCACGTCGTCCAGCTTGCCGCCACTGGCCAGAATTTTGTCAAGTTGAATCCGCAACGCATCGTTGCAGCCAGATACGTACTCGTAACAACTGACAGGCGTCAGGGCGGCCGTCTGCTTGGGCCTGCAGGGCAAAGGCAGCGCGTCAGTAAAATTAACACGCTATGCCGCCCCCGGCGCTTTGTGCACATGCACAGGGCAGGGCTAAACGACTATGCTGAAACCATGGCCCTCTCCGTCTTCGACCTCTTCAAAGTGGGCATCGGCCCCTCCAGCTCACACACGGTGGGCCCGATGCGCGCGGCCCGCTTGTTTGCCTCGCGGTTGGCAACCGATGGCCTGCTGCCGCGCACGGCCAGGTTGACGGCTGAATTGTTCGGTTCGCTGGGTGCCACGGGCCAAGGGCACGGCTCGGACAAGGCCGTGCTGCTGGGCCTGATGGGGCATGAACCCGACACGGTGGACGTGGACGCCATCCCCGGCTGGCTGGCCGAGGTGCAAAAAACGCAG
>NZ_JACMNS010000021.1 GCF_014378415.1 Aquabacterium sp. | reverse complement strand
CCATGGCCCAGGCTGTAGGCACCGGCCGAGATGAGTTGCAAACGGCGGAACCAGCGGTCAATGCGCCTGGGCGCCATGCGCCGGCACACCCAGGCCACCAGCACCATCATCAGTGAGCCAAAAACGTAACCCAGCAAGGGCTACACGAAGATGAAGGTCACTGTGCGGGCGATGCCACTGGACACCCGCGCCCCAGGCCCGGCCTTGGCCATCACGGCCCCCACGATGCCACCAACCAGGGCGTGCGACGAGCTGCTGGGGATGCCGTAAAGCCAGGTGATCAAGTTCCAGGTGATGGCCCCGATCAAGGCGCCAAACACCACATGAACATCAACCACGCCCGGGTCGGCAATGCCCTTGCCCACCGTGGTGGCCACGCTGAGGTGAAAGACGAAGATGGCGACCACGTTGAAGAATGCCGCGAAAAGCACCGCCTGGGCCGGACGCAGCACCCCGGTGGACACCACCGTTGCGATCGAATTGGCCGCGTCGTGAAAGCCGTTCATGAAATCGAACAGCAAGGCGAGCACCACCAGAAGAACAACGACCCACAGGGCCGCCTGCATGGGAACCATGGTCAGCCGCCCTGATCAGGAGTTCTCGAGGATCACGCCCTCGATCAGGTTGGCAACGTCTTCGCACTTGTCGGTCACGGTTTCCAACATCTCGTAGATGGCCTTGAGCTTGATCAACTCACGCACATCGGGCTCTTCGCGGAACAGCTTGCTCATGGCGGCACGCAGCACGCGGTCGGCGTCGGACTCAAGCTGGTCGATTTCTTCGCAGGTCTTGAGCGCGGCCTCGGCGGTCTTGGCATTGCCGATGTCGTTCAGCAAGGACACGGCCGAACGCAAACGCTCACAGCATTTCACGCCCAGTTCGGTCAGGCGGATGATCTCGTCGGTCATGGTCCGCACGTCGTACAAGGCCATGGTCTCGGCCGCGCCGTGGATCAGGTCGGCCACATCGTCCATCGTGTTGATCAGCGAGTGGATCTGCTCGCGATCGATCGGGGTGATGAAGGTTTTGTGCAGCAGCTTGTTGACTTCGCGGGTGACGTCATCGGCCGAATTTTCCGCAGCATCGACCTCCTGGGTGTACTGCTCGCGCAGGAGCGGGTCGTTGTAGTGCCTGACCAGGTTCGCGAAGGCGTGTACAGCCGCCACGGTGTGGTTGGCGTGCTGGTTGAACAGCTCGAAAAAATTGCCCTCACGGGGCAGAATTTTTCCAAAAATCATGGGGTGGTCTCGCGTGTCATGGTGATGACAGTCACTGTGCTGGCTGTGGATTTTAACCGCTCGCTTGACACAGGGCCATGGTTTTCGGACTTTCATCCGCTGGCCTGGGGCTTACATTGATCGGGTCGGCATCCAGCCCACACTTCGCCAACGCAATCTCTCAAGCGGACACCCATCATGGCAACATCATCCGGCTGGTTTTACTGGGCCCTCATGTCGGCCGTCTTCGCGGCACTCACGGCCATATTTGCCAAGATCGGTATCCAGAACGTGGACTCCGACCTTGCCACACTGATCAGGACAGCGGTCATCATTGTGGTGCTGAGCATCTTCGTCGTCGTCACGGGCAAGTGGACCGACCCAAGGCAACTGGCGCCAAGAACATGGCTTTTTCTCGGCCTGTCCGGATTGGCGACTGGCGCCTCGTGGGTTTGCTATTTCAGGGCGCTGAAGATCGGTGATGCCTCGAAAGTTGCTCCGGTGGACAAGTTGAGTTTGCTATTGGTGGCGATCTTCGCGTTCACGTTCCTGGGCGAGCGCCCCTCGCTTCGTGAATGGACGGGCATGGCGATGGTGGCCGGTGGAGTGCTGGTGCTGGCCATCAAGCGCTGAAGCGACATCAGGCGCGTGTCCGGCCATGGTGGCGCTGCCAAATGGCCGAGGCAAGCTGCTAACAGCCCGCCATCATGGCCGGAAAAAGAAAGGCCCGCCGAAGCGGGCCCAGGTAATGTCTGCCGCCAGATTTACTTGTGAGCGTCCTTGATGGCTTCCTTGGCATCGCCAAAGGCCTTCTGGGTCTTGCCCTCGGCTTGTTTGGCCAGGCCCTTGGCTTCCTGCTTGTGGTTGCCCACCATGTCGCCGGCCTTCTGCTGTACCTTGCCTGCAGCGTCCTTGACAGCGCCCTTCACTTGGTCCTTGTTCATGACAATGCTCCTGATGGTTGATGTGCACACCAATCGGCAAGCAGCGTGCCCGTTGCCTTTGATCTGCGCCATGCATGGTCCGGTCTGCGAGCCAGGTTAGTCAAAGGCGCGCTGATTGCTCCATCGATTCATCGGCCACCCGGCCCGGCCTTTTGGGGCGGCACCATGAAGAACCCCTTCATGAGCATGTGGCTCAGCGGAGCCAATGCAGCCATCGGGTCTGCGCGCGGCCGGGTTACAGATGAATCAAAGCGCCAAGCCAACACGATGGTGACCGAGGGCACCAAGCAGATGATCGCCCTGTAGACCCGTGCATTGGCGTTGCCTACCAAGCCAAGGCGAAAGCGCAGCAAATAGATTCGAGCTGCCACAGCTCCGAATGGAGGTGCGCCACATGTGATCGCTTAGTACAAAACCCCGTACCGGTGGCGGTACCTCCATGGCCGCCATCGCGAGGCAGGTCGGCGTGTAGCGCTGCCAGGCCCACGCCTGGTGCAGACCTTGAAGTCCGAGGGCCTGCTTCCCGTGGTCGCCAATGCGCGTGGCGGTGCGCCCGGTTCCACACCTCAACACCACCTCCACCTGGACCGCATTTCGACATGGACGGACCTGACTGCCATGGAGTTCATGACCCGAGCCCGCCAGGATTGAACGCATTGTGCGACTGACTCACCAAAAGAAAAAGCCGACACATGGTCGGCCTTTCAGTGGAGCGGTGAACTGCCCCGCTTACTTGCTGGCGGCGGCTGCTGCCGCTTTGGCCTTGACGACCTTCGCCTTGTGCTTGACCGTGTGAGCGGCATGCTTGGTGGTTGCGGCGACCTTGGCTGGCGCGGCACTCACGGCCAAAGCGGCGGAGGCAGCTGCGGGAGCCTGGGCAAACGATGCAACGGCAAACAGGCTGAGCAACGAGGCGACGACGAGTGACTTCTTCATGATGATGAACCTCTGTGAGAACCAATTGAACCAACTCGGCCAAACATCGACCTTGTAACTTCAACGCTGGCCACTGACCTGGCGTTGACAGCGCCAACCCCTCGATCTTTCAAGCCTGTGCTTTCCAAGCGAACTAAATCACGAACTTTCGCTTGCGCCTGGCCAAGAACATCGCGCCAAGTCCCATACCCATCAAGGGGATCGTGCCAAGCTCAGGTACCGGTGCACCAATCAATATGGAGGACCCAACCGCCGAGCCCGCGCCAAACCTCACCCCATTGTCAGTCTGCGTCAAAGCCAGGCCAGCCGAAACTGGCACGTGGTAGCTCAGTGTCTTTGAGAACCCGCCGGGCGCATCGAATACACCGTAGTCCGCCACGACCGCATGACTGGCGTAGTCTGAAAGCTGGATGCCCACGCTGCTAGAAAGCCCCAGGCCTGCCGAGAATTTCCCGGTCATCTCGCTTGTGAACTGGCCGGTCGGCGTTTGCCAAGCTCGAAAGATGGCGATGTCGAAGGTGTCCGCCTGCGACACCTCATTCACCAATGCGCCATCGACCACCCTGCCCAGGTAGGCCAGCGAAATGGAACGATGCCCCTCGATCGGGCTCAGTGTCCGGTCTATCTCGAGGGCGGCCTGGTAAACATCGCCGTCAGCCAGCTGCAGCGAATGCGCAAACGATAATTGCTCGGACGGTGCACTGTCGGCAGCCGTGGCCGGGCAAGAGCCGGCCACGCAGAGTCCATTCAAGGACATCCCCAGATCGCTGGAGTTGGCATGGGCACTCACGGCGCATGCGAGAGCCATGGCGGCCAAAGCGGTCGTCAAAATGGGCTTGTTCATAGATCCTCCACTGATTTTTTTGGGCGTGGTGCATTGAAATCGCCCGCAACAGCATAAGCAAACTGCGAATGGGCACGGGCATGGGCAGGGGCGCAATCGTCAACGACAGATATTGCCTGCCCGTCGTTCAAACTATGTTGCTGCTTGGTCAAGCGCAACATGAATGCAGTGGTGACTTGCCCGGCCGTGTCTTTGGCGGTGGCCACGGCGAATCCCATCACTGATGATCATGAATTGGCTCACTGAAGGTTGAGCGCCGGCATGGTCAGAAGTTCGAGACAGACGCCAGGCCAAGGATGAAGTCATTGCCTGGCTACTCTGGTACAACAGTGTCCGGATGCACTCGACTCTGACCTATGTCAGTCCGATGCAGTTCGAGCAAAACTGGTTTGGGGCTCAGCCCAAGCAAGCCAATTCATGATCTCAGTGATGGGATACGCAATTCAAGGGCAAGGTCAAGACACGGACCAGGTTCAGTCGGCCCTGCCACCCCACGCACCAAGGAAATTACATGTCAGAAGAGTTTGAAGTGCGCGGCGCGCACGAAGACAGATTGGACGAGGCCGCAGAACATGGCGGAATGGCAGGACAGTTGGCCGTCATGACCGCCATCCTCGCAACGGTCGGCGCCATGTTCTCGTACATGGCCGGCGCGACCCAAGCCGATGCCGCTTTGCTGAAGAATGACGCGGCCATCAGGAAGACAGAAGCATCCAACCAGTGGAACTACTATCAGGCCAAAGGCAACAAGCAGAACCTCAGCGAACTGGGCTTGGAGTTGGCCCCCGCATCGCGCAGGCCATTTTTTGAGTCCGAAGCTAAACGCTATCAAGAAGACAAAGCAGCTATTAAACAGGCAGCGGAAAAACTGGAGAAGGAATCTGACGCGTTCAATGAGCAAAGCGAAGCGCGGATGCATCAGCACCATCGCTGGGCGCAGGCCACGACAGCACTTCAAATCTCGATCGCCATGGCAGCAATCGCGCTACTGACCAAGCGGCAGTGGCTCGAGAAGGCGGTGTTCGTAGTCAGCGGCTTGGGCGTCGTGCTAGGTGCGCTGGCCTATTTTCGGATTTGAGTTAGCTTAAAGGGATCGAAGGGCGAGGTCATCCATAATGAACTCGACCGCTTTGTCAGTCATGTCGGAAAACCTTTTTAGGACACCACATGAAACGCACACTGCCCATCATTGCCCTTTGTTTGCTCGCCCGGACCACGGGAGCGCGAGCGAAGAGGCCCAAGCCGCCCGAAGCCGCAGCATCGATTGCCAGCTCCGCATAGGCAGCTAATTCGCCTGCCTCCAGGCCAAGCAAGCGTGCCGACACTCCAATTGGTTTTCTATCAAACCTGTGCAGGCCAGGTATGGCAATTGCCGCTTCCGATGACCCAGCGTTTTCATTCAGGAGCACGACATGACCGTATCAAACTTCACCGTGGCCGACATAGTCCGATCGTGCGACGAAATTGCGCAATTGCTTCGGCAAGAAAAGGAGGCCGCTGCGGAGGAAGCGAAGCGCGAAGCTGGCCCGCTTTTTTCGGAGTTCTTCTCCGTGCCTGACAATCTGGAGCAAGCCAATGCCCAAACATCCGTCCACTTTGAGCGCAACACCAACAACCTGATTGACGTTCACCATGCAGGCTTGGTGTTCTCTATTCGAGTTTGAAGAGGTTCAACCGAGGGCGAAGGCGACAACCGCCAAGCTGACGGGTTCGTTGATTGCCGCATGGCTGCATCGGCCGGCAGGCTTATCCGTTCGAGCAGCGCCATGAAGAATCCTTGGACCAAAAAGAACCCGTTCATGATTGGGCCCCGGGCACCACAACACGCCGCTTCTTGATCGTCACCACGACGGCCGCGCGCTGTTCCGTGGTGGGTTGGCGAACCACGGGAGCCCGCACCACAGCGGGCTTGGCGGAACGCAGCAGGCTTTCGATCCGGCTCTTGTTCAGGGTCTGGCGCATGTCGCCATTGACCTGCAGGTAGTTGCCGTCCGGGTCTTTGGCCAGCGCGCCAATTTCGATGCCGCGCCGGATGGTGCCCAGGAACTCCAGGTCGTCTCGAGGAAAGGCAAAACGATGCCAGTCTTCTCCGAGGATGACCTGGTTGTTGTTGCCTTTGTGCTTCTTTGGTGAAGGCTTCATGTACTGCTTACTCTCGGCGGCGCACAGGTGACAGATGTCGCTCGCTCTATGGATTCACTCGCCCGGGCTGTGGAATCGCTTGTTCTTTTATTTGCTTGAATATCGGTACCGCTGGCGGTACAGCGCAGGTATGACCTGCTGAAACAAAGAAGCCAACCCTTGTGAGGTTGGCTAAATTGTTGTTTTAATTGGTGCCGGAGAGATGAATCGAACACCCGACCTTCTCATTACGAATGAGCTGCTCTACCGACTGAGCTACACCGGCAATCAAAACCAAAATTCTAGCATGGCTTTTCAGCCAGGCATTCTTTTCAAACGCCTTGATCCAGGTGGTACTGCGTCACCCGCGCCACTTCGCTCTTCGAGCCCAGCATCACGCTGACACGCTCATGCAACTGCGTGGGCTGCAGTTCCATGATGCGCTTGGTGCCGTTGGTCGACATGCCACCGGCCTGCTCCACCAGGAAGCTCATCGGGTTGGCCTCGTACATCAGGCGCAGCTTGCCCGGCTTGCCCGGCTCGCGCTTGTCCCAGGGGTACATGAAGATGCCGCCACGGGTGAGGATGCGGTGCACGTCGGCCACCATGGAGGCCACCCAGCGCATGTTGAAGTCCTTGCCGCGCACGCCATCCTTGCCTTCCAGGCATTCGTCGATGTAGCGCTTCATGGGCGGGGCCCAGTGGCGCAGGTTCGACATGTTGATGGCGAATTCCTGGGTGTCTTCTGGGATCTTGACATCGCTGTCGGTCATCACCCAGGCGCCTTGCTCACGGTCCAGCGTGAACATGACCACGCCCTTGCCCACGGTCAGCACCAGGGTGGTTTGCGGGCCATACACACAATAGCCAGCGCAGACTTGGTCGGTGCCAGGCTGCAGGAAGCTGGCATTGGTGACGTCGCCGCCCTGGTGCTTGAGCACCGAGAAAATCGTGCCAATGCTGACATTGACGTCGATGTTGCTGGAGCCATCAAGCGGGTCAAACAGCAGCAGGTATTCGCCTTGCGGATAGCGGTTGGGCACCGCGTGCATGTTGTCCATTTCTTCAGACGCCATGCCGGCCAGGTGGCCGCCCCATTCGTTGGCTTCGATCAGCACTTCGTTGGCGATGATGTCCAGCTTCTTCTGGACTTCGCCCTGCACGTTCTCGCTGCCGGCGGTGCCCAGCACATCACCCAGGGCGCCTTTGTTGACGCTGATGGCGATGCTCTTGCAGGCACGCGCGACCATTTCAATGAGCAGGCGCAGTTGGGCGGGCAACTGCGCGGCGCCGCGCTGTTGTTCGATCAGGTATTGGGTCAGGCTGACGCGGTGAGACATGGTGTGAAGCTCTTCCTGGTTTTCAAAAATTTCAATCCTGCAGTGCGCGCGTGACGATCTCGCGCACGTCGTCCGACAGCTCGGCCCGGGCGGCCACGCGGCTCAGGGCCTCGCGGGCGGCCGTGTGGTACGGCTCGGCCAGGCGGCGCCAGTGATCGAGCGCGCGCGCCAGGCGAGCAGCCAGCTGCGGGTTGATGGCATCGATCTCGATCACGCGGTCGGCCCAAAACACATAGCCTGCCGCATCGGGGCGGTGGAAGGCGGCGGGGTTGGCCGAGCACAGGCTCATCAGCAGGCTGCGGGCGCGGTTGGGCGTGCGCAAGGTGAAGTCCGGATGCTGCATCAGCGCCTTGCAGCGCGCGAACACCTTGCCGTCCTTTTCAGGGGCGGCGGCTTGCAGCGCGAACCACTTGTCGATGACCAGGGCCTCGTCTTTGTATTGGGCGTGGAAGCGGTCCAGCGCGGCTTGCGCCAATTCGGAATGGCCAGACACCAGGGCGCTCAAGGCACCCAGGCGGTCGGTCATGTTGGTGGCGTCCTTGTAGCGCTGGAAGGCTTTGCCGGTCCACAGCGGGTTGTTGCGCACGCTGGCGTCCAGGCACAACATGCTCAGCGCGAGGCTGGCCAGGGCGCGGCGGCCCATGCTGACGGCATCAGGCGTGTAACCACCGTTGTCGTGGTGGGCTTCATACGCCCAGGCCCAGTCTTCGTGCAGGGCCTTGGCCAGTTGCAGCTTCATGCCTTCGCGAGCGGTGTGGATGCGCTGCGGATCAACCACGTCGAGCTGCTCGGCCACGTAGCTTTCGCTGGGCAGGGTCAGGACCAGGTCTTTGAAGGCAGCGTCCAGCTCGGGGTTGCGCAAGATGCTGCGCAGGGCTTGCAAGAAGCGCTCATCGAGCTCGGCCTGGCCTTGGCCGTTCACGGCGGCCAGCAGGCGGCGCAGGGCCAGCTTTTGCGCGGCTTCCCAGCGGTTGAAAGGGTCCAGGTCGTGCGACAACAGGGTGAACAAGGCGTCGTCGTTCAACTCGGCTTCCAGCACCACCGGGGCGGAGAAGCCGCGCAGCAGCGAGGGCACGGGCTCGGCCGGCACGTGGACGAAGGTGAAGCTTTGCTGCGCTTCTGACAGCACCAGCACGGTCTGCGAGCCAATCGGTGCGGCATCGCCTTCCAGGTGCAGGAAGAGGCTGCGGCCATCGTGCGCGACCAGGCCCATGGCCACGGGGATCACATACGGCGCCTTGTTGGGCTGGCCGGGCGTGGGGTTGGACGATTGGCTCAGGTGCAGCGTGTAGGTGCGCGATTCGGCATCGTATTCACCCCGGGCTTGCACGCGCGGGGTGCCGGCCTGGGCGTACCAGTTCTTGAAGCCGCCCAGGCGCTTGGCCAGTTCGCTCTCGGGGTTGGCGTCGGCAATGGCTTGCGCGAAATCGTCGCAGGTCACGGCCTGGCCGTCGTGGCGATCGAAGTAGAGCTTCATGCCGACGGCGAAACCAGCCTCGCCCACCAGGGTGTGCATCATCCGCACCACTTCCGCGCCCTTTTCATACACCGTGGCCGTGTAGAAATTGTCGATGGCCATGTAGCTGTCGGGGCGCACGGGGTGGGCCATGGGGCCGGCGTCTTCCGGGAACTGCACCTGGCGCAGGGTGCGCACGTCTTCGATGCGCTTGACGGCGCGGGCGCTGGTGCTGCCGGCCATGTCCTGGCTGAACTGCTGGTCGCGGAAAACGGTGAGGCCTTCTTTCAAAGACAGCTGGAACCAGTCGCGGCAGGTGACGCGGTTGCCGGTCCAGTTGTGAAAGTATTCGTGGGCAACCACGCTTTCAACGTTGCCAAAATCAACATCAGACGCCGTGGCGGGGTTGGCCAGCACGAACTTGGTGTTGAAGATGTTCAGGCCCTTGTTCTCCATGGCGCCCATGTTGAAGTCGCTCACGGCCACGATCATGAAACGCTCCAGGTCCAGGCTCAGGCCGAAGCGGGCTTCGTCCCAGGCGATGGAGGCCATCAGCGAGTTCATGGCGTGCTCGGTCTTGTCCAAATCACCAGCGCGCACGTAAATTTGCAGCAGGTGATCTTTGCCCGCACGCGTGCGGATGCGTTGTTCGCGGCGCACCAGGTCGGCGGCCACTAAGGCGAACAAATAGCAGGGCTTTGGGTGCGGATCGACCCAGACGGCATAGTGGCGTATGGCGTCGATGGCGCCATCTTCCACCAGGTTGCCGTTGGACAGCAGCGCGGGGTATTTCACCTTGTCGGCCTTGAGGGTCACCTTGAAGGTGGCCATCACGTCCGGGCGGTCCAGGAAGTAGGTGATGCGGCGAAAACCCAAGGCTTCGCACTGCGTGAAGAAACCGCCGCTGCTGGTGTACAAGCCCGACAGCTGCGTGTTCTTTTCAGGGGCGCAGGTGTTGCGGATCTCCAGCATAAAAGGCTGGTCGGGCAGGTTGTCCAGCACCAGTTGCTGGTCCTCCACCCGGAAAGACACCGACTCACCATCGACCAGCACCCGGGTCAGGTTCAGGTCTTCGCCATCCAGGCGCAATGAAGCACCCGGCTGCGCCAGGTTGCGCTCCAGGGTCATCTTGTTGATGACCAGGGTCTTGGCCGGGTCCAGGTCAAAAGTCAGGTCAACGGTCTTGATCCAGAAAGCGGGGGCCGCGTAGTCTTCGCGGCGAATCAAATGGGCAGTGCCTTCACGCATGGGTGTGCTTTCTCAAACGCCTTGTTTCAGGCTGGCCTCGATGAAGGCGTCCAGATCACCATCCAGAACCTTCTGGGTGTTGGAGATCTCGACGTTGGTGCGCAAATCCTTGATGCGGCTTTGGTCCAGCACGTACGAGCGGATCTGGTGGCCCCAGCCCACGTCGGTCTTGCTGTCTTCCAGCTTTTGCTGTTCCGCCATGCGGATGCGCATTTCGTGCTCGTACATGCGTGACCGAAGCATTTGCCATGCCTCGTCGCGGTTGCGGTGCTGCGAGCGGTCGTTCTGACACTGCACCACGATGTTGGTCGGGATGTGGGTCAGGCGCACGGCCGAGTCGGTCTTGTTGATGTGCTGGCCGCCCGCGCCAGAGGCCCGGTAGGTGTCGGTGCGCACGTCGGCCGGGTTGATGTTGATCTCGACCGTGTCGTCCACCTCGGGGTAGACGAAAACCGACGCGAACGAGGTGTGGCGGCCGCCCGACGAGTCGAACGGCGATTTGCGCACCAGGCGGTGCACGCCGGTCTCGGAGCGCAAAAAACCGAAGGCGTAATCGCCCTCGATCTTGATGGTGGCGCTCTTGATGCCAGCCACGTCGCCTTCAGACTCTTCCATCACCTCGGGCTTGAAGCCCTTGCGCTCGCAATAGCGCACGTACTGGCGCAAGAGCATGCTGGCCCAGTCGCAGGCCTCGGTGCCGCCGGCGCCGGCCTGGATGTCCAGGAAGCAGTTCAACGGGTCGGCCGGGTTGTTGAACATCCGGCGGAATTCAAGGTCTTCAACCAACTTGGCTTGGCCGGCCACCTCGTCGCCAATGGCTTGCAGGCCAGCCATGTCCTCGTCGGCCTTGGACATGTCGAACAACTCCAGGTTGTCGGACAGGCCTTGCTCCAGAGTGGCGATGGTGTTGACCACGGTCTCGAGCGACTTCTTTTCGCGGCCCAATTCTTGGGCGCGCTTGGGGTCGTTCCAGACGGCGGGGTCTTCGAGTTCAGCGTTGACTTCGCTCAGGCGGCGGGATTTTTCATCCCAGTCAAAGATACCTCCGCAGGTCAGCGGTGCGCTGACCCAAATCGGCAATCTTCAAGCCCAGGGAGTTGATGTGTTCGATGTCCATTTTCTTGTATCCGCAATCGGTTCAGGGGGCGCGCCGGGCGCCGAGCAGTGCGCATTTTCTCATGCGATGCCTGCCGATGGCGCATCCAGGAATTTGGCAATGTGGTCAGCGAGCTCGGCAGGTTGGTCATGGTGCACCATGTGGCCGGCCTCAAGGATGGTTTCCAGCCTGAAATTGGGGACTAATTTGACGCGTTCCAGGAACTCTTCGCGCGTAAATTTGCCGCTGAACAACATGAAATAGACGGTCTGGGCCGCCTCGACGAAGAGCACCGGCATGGTGATCCGCTTCAAAAAGGCCTGAACTTCTTCAACCCGGTAGAGAAAAGGCTGGGATCGTTTGTGGGCCGGGTCCGCGTTGATCACCCAGCGGCCACCCTCCTCGCGCGCCCACTGGCGGGCCAGCCAAAGGGCGAAGTCGGGTCGCAGGCGCGGGTTGGTCGATTGCAGTCTTTTGGCCACGCCCTCCACCGTGTCGTAGTCCTTCAGGCAGGCTGGCGCCTTGATCTCGTCCAGCCATTTGATGTAACGGCCCGGGGCCTCGTCGGCCTGGGTGGCGGGCATGCCGAAGCCTTCCAGGTTGATCAGGCGGCGGATGCGCTCGGGGCGCACGGCGGCATAGAGCATGACGACGTTGCCGCCCATGCTGTGGCCCAGCAAATCGACGGGCAGGCCCGAGGGCGACAAATCGTCGAGGATCGCGTCCAGGTCACCCAGGTAGTCGGCGAAGAAATAGCTGTCACCGGCGGGCGAGCTGGTTTCGCCAAAGCCGCGCCAGTCGATGGCGGCGATGGGGCGGGTTCCCCAGCCGGGCAGCTGGCGCAGGGCATCGACCATGAACTGGAAAGAGGCGCCCACATCCATCCAGCCGTGGGCCAGCACCAACAGGGGTTGCTCGGCCGTGGCTTGCGCCAAATCACCCCATACCAGGGCATGGTGGCGCAGGCCCCGGGCATTGATGAAGTGCGAGCGCGCCTGGAACAGTGGCAAATAAACAGCTTGGAACGTCATGGTTTCGTGAAGTAGTTCATGAGTGCGGGCCCCTGCCTGAGGGGTCACACACGGAGTCATCCTCAGATGATGGCCCATGGCGCGATTTTTCACCTAAGCTGGCAGGTTCTGTCCCCTTGTCTGCCAATGTGAGCGCCACCGCCATCACCTCTTCTCCTTCCAAATCCAGTCCCAATTCCTTGCCCATGCCCGCCCTCGGCCGTTTTGGCCCGTTGGCATTGGCCGTGGCAGCGTTGGCGGCCATCTGCATGGCCCTGATGGCCTGGTCGCACATGAGTTGGCGCGATCTGCAAAACCGCGGTCACGCTTTCGACACCCTGCTGGCCCAGACCCGGCTGGAATCCCTGCGCAGCCAATGGCTGGCCGAGCAGCTTCTGGAGGGGCGAATTCCCGCCAATCACGAGCGGGTGCAGGCGCCGTTGAACGATGCCGTTCAGGCCGCCGCGCAATTGCTGGAAGCCCCAACTCCGACCATGCGGGTCACCTTGCAGACCCTTCTGAGCCAACTGCAAAGCGCGCAGCACCTGCTGAAGCAGCAGCTGGAGCAGCCCGGCACCGTGTCATCCTCTCAACTGTTGGCCGCCATGGAAGCCGTGGACCAATCGGCCACCCAAGCGCGCGCCGAATGGCAAACGGTGCTTAAAGAAGAGACCCAAGCCCAAAAGCAGATCGACCTGATCAACATGGGCATCGTCGGCCTGGTGACGCTGGTGTTGCTGACCCTGATCGGCCGCGCCCACAAGCAGCGCGAAGCCGCCACGCAAGCCCTGATGCGCCGCGAGGCCGAGTTGCAGGCCTTTGCCGATGCCTTGCCCGACCTCGCCTTTCTGCTGGACAAGGATGGCCGCTACATTGAGATCTTTGGCAACCACTCGTCCGCCTTGCTGGGGCGCCCGCGTGAAGAGTTGATCGGTCAGCCGGCCTCCAAGTTCTTCTCGCCCGCCAACATGGCCTTGTTCATGGGCACCCTGACCAAGGCCCTGGAAACCCGCCAGACGCAGACCTTGAGCTACCCCATCCGCATCATGGGAGGCCAGCGCCATTTCGACAGCCGCTGCGCGCCCGTGGGCGACACCGACCGCGTCGTCTGGGTGATCTGGGATGTGACCGCGCGCCGCCGCGCCGAGCAACGCCTGGTGCACATGACCCGGCTGTACGACTTCCTGAGCCAGGTCAACCAGGCCATCGTCTGGTCCACCACCGAGGCCGATTTGCTGACCCATGTGTGCCGCGCCGCGCTGGAGCACGGCCGCTTCAAGAAGGCCTGGGTGACGCTGAGCGAGTGGGACGGCGATGTCATGAGCTGCGAGGTCTTGCCCGGCTGCTCGCCCATGGACGCGATCATGCAGGCCTTTGGCGGCTTCCTGCCCAGCCTGGACACCGACTTCCCGATGGACCGTGCCATGCACGAAGGCCGCATCTTCCACACGGCCGATCTATCGCAAGTGCCCAACCGACCAACCTGGGCCGACGAAGCCCTGAGCCTGGGCCTGAAAGGCTGCGCCATCATCCCGCTGCGCCGCGACATGCAGTTGATGGGGCATTTGTACCTGCTGGACAAGCAGTTGAACGCCCAGGACCAGGACGAACGCGCCCTGTTCGAAGACGTGGCCAGCGACCTGGGCTTTGCCATGACCAACCTGCACCGCGAATCCCTGCGCGAATTGGCCGAAGAGCGCATCCGCCTGCACGCCGCCGCCCTGGAAAGCACGCGCGACGGCATGGTGGTACTCAACCGCGAACGCGTGCTGGTGTCGATCAATCCCGCCTTCACCGACATCACCGGCTACACCGAAGAAGACGTGCTGGGCCACACGCCCGAGTTCCTCTTTCCTGACAACCCGCGCGATGTCATCAGCGACATCCGCAAGGGACTGATGACCGATTCCAGCTGGCAAGGCGAGGTGTGGAGCCAGCGCAAGGGTGGTGAGCTTTTCATGATGAAGCTGTCGGTCAGCTCGGTTCGCACCGCCACGGGCAAGCCCAGTCACTTCGTGTGCGTGATAACCGACATCACCCAGCTCAAGCAGACCGAAGAGCGCCTGGCGCGCATGGCTCATTTCGACACCCTGACCGACCTGCCCAACCGGGCCATGATCCACGAGCGTCTGGCCCACGCCGTGAGCCTGGCTGAGCGCCACCGCACCTTGGTGGGCGTCGTGTTTGTCGACCTGGACAACTTCAAGACCGTGAACGACGGCCTGGGCCATGCCGCCGGCGACAACCTGCTGCAGCAGGTGGCCCAACGCCTGAGCCAGCGCGTGCGCCAGGAAGACACCCTGGGCCGCCTGGGTGGCGACGAATTCATCCTCGTGCTGGAACACCTGCGCCATCCGCAACAGGCTGCGCACGTCGCCCAGGCCATCCTCGACACGCTGAACGAACCCTTCACCCTGGACAGCGGCCAGCAGGTCTATGTGCGCGCCAGCATCGGCATCGCCATGTACCCCGACGATGGCATGGACGCCGCCGAATTGATCCGCGATGCCGACGCGGCCATGTACGAATCCAAGCGCCGGGGCCGCAACAACTTCAGCTTCTACACCAGCGCCTTCACCGCCGATGCCACCAGCCGCCTGCACATGGAAACGCGCCTGCGCCGCGCGGTCGAGCATGGCGAGTTCGTGCTGCATTACCAACCGCTGGTCCGCCTGACGGACCGCAAGGTGGTCGCACTGGAAGCCCTGGTCCGCCTGAAAACGCCAGAAGGCGCGCTGGAGACCCTGCCCCCCATCGGACCCGACGAGTTCATTCCCGTGATGGAAGACACCGGCATGATCGTGGCGCTGGGCGAATGGGTGCTCAACGAAGCCTGCCGCCAGGGCAAGGCCTGGTTGGACGCAGGCCTCGACTTCGGCCGGATCTCGGTCAACCTGTCGCCCAGCGAAGTGCGGCGCGGCGGCGTGGTCGAACGCGTGTCGCGCATCCTCAACCGCACCGGCCTGCCCGCCCACCGCCTTGAGTTGGAAATCACCGAAAGCGGCCTGATGGAATCCAGCGTGGGCGCCGAGCAGTTCCTGCACATGCTGCACGCGTTGGGCGTGTCGCTGTCGATCGACGATTTCGGCACCGGCTACTCGTCGCTGGCCTACCTGAAGCGCTTCCCGGTGCACCAACTCAAGATCGACCGCAGCTTCATCCAGGACCTGCCCGGCAACAGCAGCGATGCCCAACTGGTGCAGACCATGATCGCCCTGGCGCGCGGCATGAACCTCAAAGTGGTGGCCGAGGGCGTGGAGATGCCTGACCAGGAGGCCTTCCTGTGCTCGCTGGGCTGCGACATCGCCCAAGGCTACCTGTTCAGCCGCCCGGTACCGGCAGAACAGATCGAGGTGATTTTTCAACAGGCGGAAGCCAGCAAAAAAAGCACGATCGTTCGATAATGGCGCATCGCAGCAGCGCCAAGCCCCCCGATCATGTCTTCTGAACTCTCCACCATCACCCCCTTGTCCGCCTTGCTGGCGGCCCGCAGCGTTACCTCCCACCGGGTGAGTTTCAAAGTGTCCGAAGACTGGCAGCAAGGGCGCACCGCCTTTGGCGGCCTGCTGTCGGCGCTGTCTGCCCAGGCCATGCGCGACGTGTGCGGTGCCGATTGGCCCATGCGCGCGCTGCAGACCAATTTTGTCGGCCCCGTCGGCCTGGGCGCCTTCCACGTTGATGTCGCTTTGCTGCGCCAGGGCAAGAACGTGCGCCAGGTCAAGGCCACGGTGGTGCAGGCTGACGCCCAAGGCGTTGAGCAGGTCTGTGGCATCTTGCTGGGTGTGTTCGGCACTGGGCGCCCATCGCAGATCCCACCCCGACGCCCCGTGCAACCGCCCGTGGCCCTGAACGCCGAGGCGGCCACCTCCTTGCCTTACATCCCTGGCCTGACGCCCAACTTCACCCAGCACTTGGACTTCCGCCTGGCCGAAGGCGCCTTTCCCTTCACCGGCGGCAATGACTGGCTGACCCGCTACCACCTGCGCCTGAAAGACAGTGAAGGCGTCGACCCCGAACTCATCGCGATCATCCTGACCGACGCCGGGCCCACGCCCGCGCTGTCGCAGGCCAAGACCTTCGCGCCCGCCAGCTCGGTCTCGTGGGCATTGGAGCTGCGCCCGGTCACCAACGTCGATCTGGCAGGCCTGTGGCGCCTGGACCAGGACACCATCGCCTACGACGAAGGCTATGCCAACGACCGCGCGCAGTTGTGGACGCCCGATGGCCAACTGGCCGCCTTTGGCTACCAGGTGGTGGCCGTGTATGCCTGATCCGGTCCTCGCGGTCAGCGAGGAGGAGAGCATGGCCAGGCCCGCCTCACTGCGCGAGTTGTTCACCGCCTTCACCGTGCTGGCGCTGCAGGGCTTTGGCGGCGTGATCGCCATTGCCCAGCGCGAACTGTGCGAGCGTCGGCGCTGGCTGACCGCCAAGGAATTTGTAGAACTGCTGGGCACCGCGCAGGTGCTGCCAGGCCCCAACGTCTGCAACCTGTCGCTGATGATCGGTGACCGCTTCTTTGGCTGGCGCGGCGCCGCCGTCGCCTTGGCCGGCATGATGACCGCGCCCCTGATCCTGATGCTGCTCCTGGCCTGGCTCATCGCCCTGCTGCCCCACGACTCGACCGCGCACGGCCTGGTCCGTGGCGCACTGACCGGCATCGCCGCCGTGGCCGCCGGGCAGATCGTGGGCACGGTGCTGCGCCTGGCCGCGCCCTTGAAGCAACACCCTTTGAGCCTGAGCGTCAGCCTGGCCCTGGTGGCCGCCGCTTTCGGCATGATGGCCTGGCTGCGTTGGCCGCTGGTCTGGGTGCTGCTGGGCCTGGGCGGGGCCACCTGCCTGCTGACCTACGCCGTACTGCGGCACCGCAACGCATGAGCGCTGCCATGGCCCCTGCCGCATCGCCTTTGGTTTGGGCCCCCGAGGTCTGGTGGGAGCTGTTCCAACACTTCCTGGCGTGGTCCCTGATGTCGATTGGCGGCGCCATCACCTTGGTGTCCGACATGCACCGCCGCCTGGTCACCGACGCCGCCCTGCTGACCGACGAAAACTTCACCGCCGCCATCGCCCTGGCCCAGGCCGCGCCGGGCCCCAATGTGCTGTTCGTGGGCCTGATCGGCTGGTACAGCGCAGGCCTAGGCGGGGCCTTGACCAGCCTCATCGGCATCATGATCCCATCCAGTACCCTGGCCTTGACGGCTTCGCGCTGGGTCGCCTCGCGCCGCGACTGGCTGGGCGTGCAGGCGTTTCAATCCGGCATGACGCCGGTCACGATCGGGCTGCTGCTGGCCACAGGCTGGTTGTTGGCGCCCTCGGCTCAACACCCCGCCGCCTTGCTGCTGAGCGCCGCCGTGGCCTTGCTGGTGTGGCGCACCAAAATCCCACTGATCGCCTTGGTCGGGGTGGGTGCGGTACTGGGCGCCTTGGGCTGGGTGTAATCGGCGCCATCGTCCAAATGAGTGGCAACCGCTTCAAGCCTGACCTCTCAGCCTTGCTTGATCACGGCGGCGAGACGGCTGGTGTGCCAAATGCACGCACGCGCATCTCGGGGCTCATGGCCCGCGCCATCTGGTCGGCAAATCTCGCCTGCAAACGGTGCGCGCCCGCCGTGTCCTGGTCAATGCTGGACACGCGCACCAGCAAGCCATCCAGCACCTGCCCACGCAATCCCGATGACAACTGCTGAAACTTGAATGCCGAGTCGTCAGTCACCACGCCATTGCCCAACAAACGCCAATAGGTGATGGGCTCGGGACGGCCATCCATGTGCGCCTGCAGATGCGTCACCGGCAAAGCCTGGCCCGCCGCCTCAATCACCTCATGGGTGACGCCTTGCACCTGGAACCCACCGGCCTGGTAGCAGACCTCGGGGCGGTGCATCTGCAAGCCCACCGACTGCTGCCGACCATAGGCCACCGACAGCATCAAGCGCTGCCCTTGGCCGTTGATGTAAGTGCGCTCCAACACCTGGTCGTACATCTGGAACTGCTTGGCCTGGTCCACGGCCGGGCGCACGAACACCGCACTGGCCGGGTCCAGGCGCCAATCGTCAAACTGGCTGGGGAAGATGGCCTCCAGCGGCACTTGCGACCGGGCTTCCATGCCCGCTTGCGTGTTCGGCTTGCCCACGGCGGCCAAACCTGCCACGGCCAGCATGCACGCGGCCAATACCCAAGCTTTGATCCGATTGCGGCTCATCGGCGGAACCTCTCGGGCAGCACCGCCCCCAGCACCCGGTCGGCCCCGCCAATCAGGGCCAGGGCCAGACCAAAGAGCACCAGTCCCGCAAAATTGTGCAGAAAGCCCTGCCCCACCCGATCGCCAAAATGGTAAGTCACCACCACCAGGATCATCACCCGCAGCACATTGGCCAGGAATGACAAAGGCACCACCAGCACCGCCAGCATCCCGTTGCGCAACCACGATTGGTAGTTCATGAGGTTGCTGTAAAGCAGGCCCATGGCTTCCAGGATGAACATGGAATGCAGGCCGGCGCAGGCCTCGGCCACCAACAGTTGGTATTGGCCGACGGTGATCACCACACCCACGTGCCCGACCGGGTAGCCCACCCAGCCCAGCACCGTGCTGGCCACCACCGACACGGCCTCTTTCAAAGGCCCGGTCACCACCACGATCGCCGAAAACGGCAGCGGCACCACGAAGAGCAAGAACAGCAGCACGAACCAGATGTGCCGCAGCACGGCCCAGCCTTTGAAACAGGCCAGCAACGCCACCAGGATGAAGTACAGCGACAGGATCTCAAGGCGCAGGAACTGCTGGGTGCGGCCAAAGGCATAGAGCAGCAAGCCCAGCACCATCAGCAGGATCGGCGCCCACGCGGCGGGTCGGTCGGGCAAGGCGGCGATGGTGGGCGCCTGCCGGTAGAACAACCAGGCGGCCGCCACCAGCAACAGCACCTCGTGGCCCTGGCTGTAGGACGACCATTCGCCAAACAAAAAATCCCACAAAGTGGGCAAAACCAGGGCGGCCAAGCCCACCCCGGCAATGACCCAGAACCGGCGGTCGGGGTCAGCGGGCGGCCCGAATGCCAAGCTGCTCACCGTGCCGTGGATGCCGAAGAGGCCCCGGCCGGTGAGCTGGCCCCGGCGGCAAACTGGCCCATCAACTGGATCTTGGCCCCTTGGCGCAAGGTTTCCATGCCCTTGGCCACCGCCTCACGCCGCCGCTGGTTGGTCAGCACGGCCTGAATGGCCTGGGCGGCATCGCGCCGATTGACCGAGGCCAGTTCAGTGCGCACCAGGGTGCCGATCACCAGCCCATCCGGGCGCTCCAATACCAGGGAATGGCCGGGCTCCAGGCTGGAAAACTGCTTGAGCAAAGCCAGCGGAAGGTTCTCGGCCCACTCGACCATGTTGCGGCTGGTGGCTGGCAAGCCGCTGGCATGCACCAGTTCATTGACTTGCGCCAAGCTGGTAGTCGCTTTCACGCGATCGCGCCATGCAGGCGCTTCGGCAGGGCTCACCGTCACCGCCATTTCCTGAATCGTGTACTGGCGGCGCGCTTTGAACAGCTCGGGATGCTCGTCGTAATAACGATCGATCTCACGGGTGTCGGGCGGGGCGGCCTTGTCGGCCAGGCGATCCTGGTACTCACGAGCCAGCACTTCGCGTTTGGCCAGTTCCATGGCCTGCAAAACTTTGGGGCTGTTGTCGAGCTTTTGCTCGCGGGCAGCTTGCGCTGCCAGTTCCTGCTCAATCAACCCTTGCAAGACCTTCAGACCGGCGGCCTGGGCCATTTGCCCCACCAAGGCAGGTTGGCGCTGCAGCACAGCTTGCACCTGGTGCACAGAGATTTCGCTGCCATTGACCTGGGCCACCACCTGGCCATCGCTGGGGGCCGTGTCGCGCCCGCAAGCCGTCAAAAGCGCCACCAACAAGGACAAAGAAACCAGTTTGAACACGCGCATAGACACCGGCTCCAAAGTCTTCAAAACACCATTATCAGCGAGCGCCCCAAACGGTGGCCCCATGGAAAACGGGCCCGAAGGCCCGTCATCCTTGGCGACCAAGAGGCTCGCCTGTCGTGCGCTTGACGCGCAGTATCTCAGTCTCAGCGTGCCGAGCGACGACGCACCATGTAACCCACGCCCGCCAGACCCATCAAGGCCATCGCGAAGTCAGCGGGTTCAGGCGCGGGCGAGGCCACAGGCGCCGTTGGCGTTGCGTTCAGAACCGCGTGAATGGTGCCTTTGTAGTTTCCTGAAGTCAGGAAGCCGGATCCCACATTCACGCTCAAGGCCATGGTGTAGGCGCCAGCGCCCAGACCCGTGAAAGAAAAACCATCATCAGCATTGCCGTCTGACATCGCCGAGGCCAAGGTGCCACCAGACAGCACAATCTTGGTGACATCGACATCGCGGGTGAAGAACGACAGGTCGCTGTCGGTCAGCGTGCCGGCAGCACCACTGCTGTTGGCGCCAATCGAGAAGGTGTAGTAGTCGGTGAAGGTGCCCGACGAGTAGAAGGTGTTGCCAAAGGAGGTGTCACCAGCGCTCAACAAACCGAGGTTAGTGGTCACCGCACCTGCCATGCCCGTTGCAGACACCAGGACCGCCAGAAAGGCAGACTTCAAGCTATTCACGGAGAAACCCATCAGAACCTCAATTTTGAAGCGGCAACCTTTTGATTACCAATGGATACATTCTTACCCGAACGGCGGCTTGATACGATCCCCAATATCGGGGGAAATTTGACTGATGGCTTGCGCCATGCGACAGGCCGCACCCCTGTGTGCCTGGGCAAACGCCAAAGCCCGCAACACCATGGACGCATGGCGTTGCGGCGGCATTAGCGCCAAGGCCACTTCCAATGCTTGATCGAACGTGTCGACCCGCACCGCCGCGCCAGCGGCTTCACTGAGTTCCGCCGCCTGGGCAAAGTTGAAGGTGTGCGGGCCCATGACCAAAGGGCAACCGCAGGCCGCCGCCTCGATCAGGTTCTGCCCACCCAAGGGCGCAAAGCTGCCGCCCAGCAGAGCCACCTGGGCTGACGCGTAGTAAGCCGGCATTTCACCCAGGCTGTCGCCCAGCCAGACCTGGCAGGCCAGTGCCCGGGCATCGGGGCCAGACTCTGTGCGCCATGAACTGCGCCTGGACAGGCTGAGTCCATGCTGGGCCACCAATGCCGCCACCTCGTCAAATCGCTGAGGATGCCTGGGCACGATCACGAGCCGAGGCGTCTCGTCTGCAGCCCCGCGATGAAGCCGCACCCACGCAGCCAGCAAATCGGCCTCTTCGCCCTCGCGGGTCACGGCCGCCAGCACGATGGGGCGCCCGCTGGCCTTCGCCCAGGCGCGCCCACGCTCCAGCAAATGGGGCGATGGCGTCAGGTCAAACTTG
This sequence comes from Aquabacterium sp., assembly GCF_014378415.1. Lineage (GTDB taxonomy): Bacteria > Pseudomonadota > Gammaproteobacteria > Burkholderiales > Burkholderiaceae_C > Aquabacterium. The sequence goes on along the minus strand of NZ_JACMNS010000021.1, from coordinate 3,621 downwards.
ACGTTGCCACACACTTTGACGTGCGGCGCGCCAGCTTGCAGCAGCCGCTCGGCATCGGCCTGGGTCTGCGCCAAAGCCAGGGCCAGGCTTTGGGCAGCGGGGCGCATCAAGGGCTGCAAGCGCAGGGCGTGGCGCAAACTTTTCTCGCTCAGTCGGGCATTGGCCAACACCATGGGCAAGCGCGCTCGCGCGGCCTCGCGCTGAACATTGGGCCAGATCTCGGTCTCCATCAGCAACCCCATGCTCAAGCCATGGGCCCGCAAAAAACGGCGCACAGCCCCCGGGGTGTCATACGGCAGCCAAGTTTGTACATCGCCATCCTGCAGCAAGCCCCCCCCCGCCTCGCGGCCCGTGGCAGTGCCGTGCGTCAACACCAGCCGCATGCCTGGCCACACCCGGCGCAACTCGGTCAGCAAAGGTTTGGCAGCCAACGTTTCGCCCAAGGACACCGCGTGCAACCAGATCAGCGGTGATCCCACGGAACGCGCATGCGCAACCTTCCGGCGGTGGGCCGCACCATAAAAGCCCAGGCGCTGCGGCCAATGGACACGGTAAATCGGCTCATGGCGTCCTCGCCGCCACACCCGCCACAAATACGCCGGAACGAGCAAGCGCAGCAGCAGGCTGTAAGCCTGCTGCGCCAACCAGATCTTGAACACGTGGATCAGTGCGCGCTGGCGCCCACGTGGGCGTCCGGCTTCACGGCCAGGATGGCGGCCATGAACTGCGTCTGAATGCGGTCCAACGCGGCTTGCGTCTGGCCTTCAAAGCGCAGCACCAGCACCGGCGTGGTGTTAGACGCGCGCACCAGTCCAAAGCCGTCGGCAAAGTCAGCACGCAGCCCGTCGATCGTGATCACTTCCAGGGCATCCGGGAACTTGGCGGTTTCCTTGAGCTTGGCCACCACCTCGTGGTGCTCGCCTTCCGCGCAGGGCACGTTCAACTCTGGCGTACTGAAACTGGTGGGCAAGGCATCGAGCACGGCACTGGGGTTGCTGACCTTGCTCAGGATTTCTAGCAGGCGGCCCGCCGTGTAAGTGGCATCGTCAAAACCGTACCAACGCTCGGCGAAGAAGATGTGCCCGCTCATCTCGCCGGCCAGCGGCGCGCCGGTTTCCTTCAGCTTGGCCTTGACCAGCGAATGCCCGGTCTTGTACATCGTGGGCACGCCACCAGCTTCGCGGATGGCCTGTGCCAAGCGCTGGCTGCACTTCACGTCAAAGATGATCTGAGCGCCAGGCACGCGCGTCAGCACGTCGCGGGCGAACAGCATGATCTGGCGGTCGGGGAAGATGTTGTTGCCATCCTTGGTGACCAGGCCCAGGCGATCGCCATCGCCATCAAAGGCCAGGCCCAGCTCGGCGCCATGCTCTTTCACGGCCTTGATCAAATCGACCAGGTTTTCGGGCTTGGAAGGGTCCGGGTGGTGGTTGGGGAAATCGCCATTCACCTCGGAGAACAGCTCGATCACTTCGCAGCCCAGCGCGCGCAGGATGCCGGGGGCCGAAGCGCCCGGAATGCCATTGCCGGAGTCAACCACGATCTTCATCGGGCGGGCCAGCTTGCAGTCGCCAATGATGCGTTGGGTGTACTCGGCCAAAACGTTGAGTTCGCTGAGGCCACCACTGCCCGTGGCGTAGTCCTCAGCCTCGATGCGTTGGCGCAGGCCCTGGATGTCGTCGCCGTAAATGGCGCGGCCACCCAGCACCATTTTGAAGCCGTTGTAGTCCTTGGGGTTGTGGCTGCCGGTGACCTGGATGCCGCTGCGGCAACCCTGGTCGCCACGGGTGGCGGCCACGTAGTACAGCATGGGCGTGGTCACGGCGCCCAGGTCGATCACATTGATGCCGGTCGAGCGCAGGCCCTTGATCAGGGCGGCGACCAGGCTGGGGCCGGACAAGCGGCCATCGCGGCCAATGGCCACGGCTTTTTCGCCCAGCTTGAGTGCTTCGGTCCCGAACGCGCGGCCCAGGTGCTCAGCCATGGCAACGTCCAAGGTCTTGTCCACGATGCCGCGGATGTCATAGGCCTTGAAAATGGAAGCGGTGACTTGCATGGCGATCCTTTGCTGATTTGAAATGATTCGGTGACGCATACGGGTGCGTCTTAGGATGGATTCTAGAGACCCTGGACGCTGGTCTCGTGACGGATTGCAGATAGGATGCCAACTCGCGCGACCAAGCCCCCCCCAATTCAGCCCATGTACACCGCGCAGACGCACATCGACTCGCCCCTCGGCCAAGTCTTGCTGGCACGCACTGCGCAAGGCCTGGCCGGGCTGTGGTTTGCCGAAGGCCAGCGAGACTTCCCCGGCAGGCTGGAGGCCCCCATGGCACCGAACGACCCGCTTTTCCAAGACGTGGAAATGCAGCTGCAACGGTACTGGGACGCCCCCCAAGGCACGCTTGCCCATTTCAACATCCCCCTCGACTTGCTGGGCACGGCGTTTCAACAATCGGTCTGGCGTGCGCTGTTGACGATGGCCCATGGCGAGATTTGCAGTTACGGTGACATTGCCCAGCGTCTTGGCAATCCTCAGGCCCACCGCGCCGTGGGCATGGCGGTGGGCCGCAACCCCATCTCCATCATCGTGCCCTGCCACCGGGTGGTGGGCCGCGACACGCAATTGACCGGTTACTCCGGCGGCATGCACCGAAAAATCGCACTGCTGACCCAGGAAGGGCACCTGGTTCACGACGACCGCCTTCACCGCCCCGTGCCCGGTCAGGCCATGCTGGCATGAAGGCGCGCGACGCCCTGGAAATGCTGCTCCTGGCCGCAGTCTGGGGCGCCTCCTTCATGTTCTTGCGCATGGCCGCGCCGGTCGTGGGCTCATTGGCCGTGGCCGCGATGCGGGTCACGGGGGCCGCTCTGCTGCTGTTGCCCGTGTTGATGTGGCGCGGCGACCTGGCGCGCCTCAAGCCCTGGCTGCCCGCCTTGGTGGTTTCTGCCCTGCTGTCCTATGTGCTGCCTTTCCTGGGCCTCAGCCAGGCTGCGCGCTCGCTGCCCGCCGGATTGCTGTCCATCCTGAACGCGACCACCCCGCTGTGGGGCGCGTTGGTGGGCTGGTGGTGGGCCGGTGAACGCTTGTCTGCTGGCCGGCTGCTGGGGCTGGCCATCGGCATTGGCGGCGTGGCCCTGTTGGCGGCCGACCGGTCTCAGATCGGCTCGGGCGCCTCGTGGCAAGCGGTGGCGCTTTGCCTGGGCTCCACCCTGATGTACGCGCTGGCGGTTCACCATGCCAAGCGCCACCTCAGTGCGCTGTCGCCCGTGAGCGTCAGCGCCGGCTCGCTGGGCTGCGCCGCCCTGATGTTGGCCTTGCCCGCCTGGTGGCTGGGGCCTCGGCCGGCGCAAGGCCCGACCATGGGCTGGGACCAAGTGCCCGCCACGACGTGGGGCGCGGTGCTGGGCCTGGCCGTGTTGTGCACCGCCTTGGCTTACTTGCTGTTTTACCGCTTGATCGCCCGGGTCGGGCCCACCAAAGCCTTGACCGTGACGTTTCTGATTCCCGTGTTTGGCATGTTGTGGGGCAGCCTGTTCCTGAACGAACAGGTCAGCGCCTCCATGATGGCCAGCACCACCGTGATCGTCCTGGGCACCTTGCTGTCCAGCGGTGCCTGG
>NZ_JACMNS010000202.1 GCF_014378415.1 Aquabacterium sp. | reverse complement strand
CAGCGAAGCCAACAAACTGTCCACGGATCAAATCGAACAGATTCTGGTCTACCAAAAAGACAATGGCGTTCGATTTGGTGAAGCCGCCGTGGCCCTGGGCCTGGCCAATGCCGACGATGTGCTGTGGGCACTGGCACAGCAGTTCCACTACCCTTACGCTTCCGAAGGCAAAAACAGCCTGAACCCTGAACTGGTGGTGGGCGCCAGCCCCTTCACCGTGCAGGCCGAAGCCTTCCGCACCATCCGCAGCCACCTGATCATGAAGATCTACAGCGACGAGGGTCCGCGCCCCGCGCTGGCCATCCTCAGCCCCGACAGTGGCGATGGCAAAACCTATTTCGCCGCCAACCTGGCGGTCGCCTTCTCCCAACTGCCAGGCCGCACGCTGCTGATTGACGCGGACATGCGCAACCCCCGCATCCACGAGCTGTTCAACCTGCCCAGCCGAAGCGGGGGCCTGTCGTCCATCCTGTCGGGCCGCGCGGCCTCCAAGGTCATCCAGTCGGTCAAAGAGCTGCCCAACCTGTTTGTGCTGCCGGTTGGCCCCACACCGCCCAACCCGCTTGAACTGCTGGAGCGCCCCGCCCTGGGCCTGCTGCTGCGCGAGCTCAAGACCAAGTTCGACCGCATCATCGTGGACACCCCGGCCATGAGCCTGGGCACCGATGGCCCGGTGATCGCGGCCAAGTGCGGAGCCGCTCTCGTGGTCGCTCGCCAAAACCAAAGCCGCGTCCCCGCGCTTCAGGAGCTGGTTCGCACGGTCAAGATGAGTTCAGCCAAACTGGTTGGCGCCATCGTCAATGAATATTGACCACCGGGGCGGTCTGCCCTGCGCAGCCTGATGAGCCCCGGCCTGTCTTCTTTCCTGAACCTGTCTCGCTGGTTGGCCGCACTCCTGGTCGTCATTTACCATGTGCGCCACCTCATCCTGGTGGATTTCAAGGATGTGGCCGACAAAACACTTTTTTCTAAAGCGTTGTACTTCGCCGCCGGGCTGGGTCATGAGGCCGTCATGGTGTTCTTCGTGATCAGCGGCTTCCTGGTGGGCGGCTTGACCTTGAACCGATGGAAGGCATGCGGGCCCGATCTGCGTGCTTATGCATTCGCCCGCGTCAGCCGCATTTACACCGTCCTGATCCCGGCTTTGCTGATGGGCTTTGTGCTGGACTCCGTGGGGCTTCACTGGCTTAATGCCAGCGAGCTCTACACCAATTCTGCGCAATACCACACCAACTCCTTGACCAGCCAGATCACGGCCGCCATGGACCTGCGCACCTTTCTGGGCAACCTGGTCATGATGCAAGGCATCATGACCGGGCACTTTGGCAGCAATGGTCCGCTTTGGAGCTTGGCCAACGAGTGGTGGTACTACTGTATGTTCGCTTTGCTAGGCACCGCCCTGACGTGGGGCCGCTGGCAAGAACGGGCATGGTCAGCTCTGGGCGCCTTGGTTCTGGCTGCGCTGCTGCCCGGTGAGTTGATGCTGTGGGGTAGCATCTGGGCCTTGGGCATGGTTGCGCATGCCTGGATCAAGTCTGGCCGCTGGATTCCGGCGCCGTGGCTAGGTTCGGGCATTTTCGTCGTGGCCCTGGTGGCCTCCAGGCTCAGCCGCAATGGCGACTTTGAAGCCGGCGAATCCATTTGGATCGATTTTGTCCGAGACCTGATTTTGGGCTTGGCTTACATGGTCGCCTTGGTCAGCGCCAGCCGAATAAAGGCAAGCCTTCCCCTGGCCTCGCTGCACGATTGGCTTGCCGAGTTTTCTTACACCTCCTACCTATGCCATTTCCCAGCCATGGTGTTCGTCGTGGCGCTGGGCTACCAGGTCTTCCATTTGCCATTCCTGGTGCAACCCACCGTACTGGGTTTGGCTTACCTGTTCGGCAGTTGCGCTGTCATTTATGCCTACTGTTTTGTGGTCTACCAGCTGACCGAGAAACACACCGCGAAAGTTCGGCAACAGCTGGACAAACTCTGGGGCAAGTCCCCCGCCCCTATTCTCAAGGCGTCAGATACAAGGGCCTGAAATCAACGGCCACGGTAGCTTCGGTCACCAATGTGCGACATTTGCCCGCCAGGTCGCACACCTTATGCGCTGTGCTCGGCTTCTTCAGTGCCCACGGGTTGAATGACGTTCTGGCTGGATGCCAGACGATGTACGACAGTTTGCCATCGGCACCCTGCAACGTCGCCTGCCAAAGGCCGCCACCCTGGCCAGTTTCAAAAGCCATCACACGCTTACCCACCATCCATGTGACCACTTGTCTGTAGGCAACACCCGCCTCGGTCACATCAATGGCCAGGTTGGTGCCCTTGGCAATCACCGACGTGGAACTTGGCCAACCATGGCTCCCATCCCAGGCATAGTGGTACCAGCGCCCCAGGCCTGAAGCCCACCCTACGATCAAACTTCGGGCCAAGTACGCAGGCCCTAGTTCGTGCACGCGAGGCAGGTCTTGCCCGGTGGTCTTGGCGCCCCTCCAGGCCGGGTCGCTCTCAAGGCTCAGTTGGGCCACCCCGCCTTCGGTGCTCCACAAGGGCTTGTCACTCAAGCCATGGTCGCGCATCAGCCCCCGCACCGCCAGGATGTGAGACATCAGCAACTCAGGAGGGCCGTCCACGTACCAGTGATAGCCAATGATGTCCGCCGTCTTGCCCCCGCCAATCTTGAGGAAGTAGTCTAGGTAATCGCGGTGATAAAGGCTGATGCCGGCAGACACGATCTTCCCTGATGGGTCGATGCGCTTGATGGCCTCCGCCGCGTCGTTTTGCAGGGATAGAAGTTGTTCCGGGGTGCCCCGGTACATCGAAGCCATTTTGGTCGCGCATCCTTGCCGATCAGGACACCATTCGTCTTTGGGACCAAAAGATGGTTCGTTCCAGATTTCCCAATACCTGATGGGGCCGCCCTTGTAACGCGACGCCACATCCATGACCCACGTTTTCCAGTCACTACTGCGTTTGGGTGATTCGTCACAACGGTAGCATTCCACCGCATCCCGAACTCTGTCGTCAGGATCACCCTCGTCCATGGTAGCCCACGAAGGCACATAGCCGCCCAGTACCATCAGCAGGTCGGCCTGATGTTTTTGGGCTTGCGTCACCCGGTCATCCAATGCCGACCAATCGTATGTGCGCTTGCTCCCCTTCGGGCGAGCAGGTTGGATCGTGTGCCATTGAGAGCGCTCGCTGTCCCAGATTCGCAAGCTGCCCACCAGACCGTCTTCAAATGCCGTCTTGGAGTTGTGCTGGTGCAACGCATGGGCACCAAAGTATTGCGGCGGAACCGGGCCAACGGGCAGCACCAGCTGGCTGCGCCCGCCCGCCAAAGCTGCCCCGTCGATCCAAACGGTGCCTGGCGTGGCGCTGGACACGATGAACATGGCTTGACGCGCCTCGGCGTCACTCAAGCCGTTCGTGAAGGCCGACACCGACACGTAGGTCCATTGACTCGATGTTCGAAGATACCTGGCCCCGTATTCAAGGTAAGGCGGACCACTCTTGCGCAATGCCAGCTTAATCATCATCGGAGCCTCCGATCGCGCCCAGATGCCCAGGCCATATCGCCAATCGGCTTCCAGATTGATCGGCTGAACAAGCTGAAACAGCCCCGTCGCCAACATGACCTTCAAACTTCGGGCCCCGCCATTGGATTGCCCCTCATCCAGGCCATAACTCACTTGAGTAGCGGCGTTCCAGCAGGAGTTGTCCACCCACGCTGATGGCAATTGCCCGCGAACACCAGCACAGCCGGTCACCGCCCTACCGGCGCCTTCAAACCCACCATCACGAAGCAGATTGGGCCCCGTCACGCTGATGTCATTGCTGGCCGCCATGGCCTGCGCGATGCACAAAGCACCGACCACACTCAACATCTTTACTGACGCAGACCACATGGCTCACCCTTTCAAGGACGGCTGAGCAGGAAGTCGTGAAGACGTTGTCCTACCACGGCGGATTCGAAGACAGCTTTGAAACGCGCAGAAGCGGCCCGCCCCATCCGGTTCAATCTCCCCTCGTGCTCAAGCACATCCAGCACGATATCGCAGGCAGCCGAAGGGTCATCGAGCGGCCAAAAACGCCCCTCAACACCCTCATTGAACACTTCCACGATCCCGCCGACAGCTCCGGCCAGGATGGGCACACCAGCAGACAGGGCCTCGATCAAGACCAAAGGCAGGTTTTCCATGCGCGCGGCGTGCACATACAGTTGGTGACCTGGGATGAAAGCCCTGGCGCCCGCCGAAAACCCGGCGAAGAACACTTGCTCCGCCACGCCCAATTGCAAGGCCAGCGCCTCCAGAGCGCCACGATCGGGACCATCGCCCACCAGGGTCAGGGTCAAAACCCGGCCCCGTGATTTCGCTTGCGCCAGGACATGCAGCAAGAATTGCTGATTCTTGCGAGGCTCAAGGGTCCCGATCGACACGAGGTTGCGTTCCTTTGCTGCCTCCAGGACTTCGCCAGCAGGCAATGCCTTCACAAAGTTAGGGATCACTGCCGAACGCACCGCCTGCACACTGGGCACTTTGCGAATCAACTCATTCTGCATGAACCTAGAAACATAGACCATGCCCTGCAGACGCGGCAACACTGACTGCTCCAGATCGCGGATGCCCCGAGCAATGGATCCATTGGGCGCGATGTAGCCCTTGTCAATCCATTCGTCTGCCTGAGATAAATTGAAGTGCACCACCATGGTCACGACCTGGTCCGGGAACCGGACGCAACGCATCGCCACTGCCACCGACAAAGGGCATTGCGCGTACACCACGCACCGAGGATGGCGGGCCATCAACCCACGCAAGCGCCACCACAAAAGCAAAGCATGCCCCGAACGGTAGAGCCACACTGCCGCGGGCTTGCACACGACTTCAAGCACCCGCCGCCATCCAACAAAAAGGTACAACAAGGGCGCGCCCGCCGTGTAAAACGGCGTGGCCACCTCATGGGGCAAACCATGCTCCCTCAAAAAGGCTTCAAATTCACGCATGTGGGTCTGAAGGCCCGTCGTGCCTTCCAGCCGCATCAGGGAAACCACGATGACCGGTGGGGAAGACGGACTCACGACAATGCGCCCTTTCCACCGACCATACACACGCCGGTCGCCTGCACCGCCGCATCGACGATGCCCTGTGCTGCGGCGGCAAAGGTGTAGCGTTGCACTTTGGCCTTGCTGGCCAGTGAAAACTTCGACCACAGCGCTTGGTCGGTCAGCAACCGCACGCTGCGCTCAACCCAAACATCGAGCTTGAGTTCGCAAACATGGCCGTTCTCGCCTTCCACCACCAGTTCGCCTGCCACCCCAGTGTGCGGCGTCACAATGCTGGGCACACCCGCCGCGCAGGCTTCATTGATGACGACCCCCCAGCAGTCCATGCGAGTTGGGAACAAAAAAACCCGCGATGCCGCATATTCGGTCGGCATGTCTTTTTGCAGAAGGTACCCTGCGAAGGACAGTTCGACACGGCCCTGGGTTGCATCAGCCGCGCTCCTGATCTCGTCCTCCATCGGCCCCTTGCCAAGGAAGCGAATCGAGACGGTCCGGCCCAATTGTCGGGCCACGCCGTCCGCCACCTGGATGGCGAAAATCGGGTTCTTGCGTTCCACGAACTGGCCGCAAAACATGAAATCGTATTGAGGAGCCGGCACGGCACTGCCAAAAAGTGCGTTGTCGTCACATAGCGGCGAAAGGTGAATCTTGGCTGGGTGGACGCCATAGCTCAAGAACAGATCTCTTGAGCCCCAGCACGCGCCGATGAAAGACTTCGTTCGCCAGAACACCAGTTTCCGAACCAAGCGATGCACCCAGGTCAGCGAGCGCTCCGCGTCCAGTGTGCCGTCGGTCATGGCCACGTGTGGCACACCCCGAAGAACCGACCACGCAAAGGCGTAAAGGTAGGTAGGGATGTAGCCCGTGGTGACCACCACGTCCGGTTTGATCTTTTCCAGAACGTTGATCACAGACAAATCCATGTGCATGAACCGCGATTCGTAGGCGGTGTATTTTCCTGTCAGGAAATACACACCGTGCTCATCCGTAACGCCACTTTGGGTCGGATCGATGTGGGCGGGCGCACAATAAATGATGTGAGGCTCCACCACACCGGAATTAGCCAAGTGTTTCCAGACCGGAACCCGGTAGGGGGCGGGCACATTGGTCACCACAGCACATTTGATTTTTTTCATGTTTTTGAACACCACACCGTCTTCAACGAGAGCCGACTAGCGCTGCATGGCCGACTTGGGCTGCGCCGGTAACGGCGCCTGATCCTTTGACGCGAAGATCAAAACCAAGATGGTCGCCAAAGGCCATGTCTTCAGGGCATAAGTCGACATCGTGGTAGTCAGCCCCTGGATGAAGTAAAGCAAGAACGCCACCGCGGCCAGCCCTGAAGCCCAATGCTGAACCCCGGCCGATTGGGAAATCTTGTACACCATCCACCAGGCCGTCACATTCAGGACCAGGCCGGTCACCCCCTGAGTCACGATGAGGTACAAGAATTCATTATGGGAACCGTAGACTTCACCCCCACTCACGTTCTCCATGAAGATCACCAAGTCCGCGTACAGGCCGCGGCCGAACAACCATTCCAATGGTGAATAGCTCGCCAGACCATATTTCAGCAGCACGGACATCACCCGATCGCGTCCTTGGGTGAAACCTTCGAGGTTGCTGGTGTCGAACGTCAGCCCTTTGGACGAGCTGTAAAGCTTCCAGGCCACAGCGGCCAACACGCCCAGGAAACCAGCGTATACCAGCAAAGTTTTGGGCTTGGCGCCGTTCTTCAGGGCAACGAACACCAGCACGACGGCCATGGTCAAATAGTTCAGCCGAGAGTTGGCCAGCATCACCTGGACCACCGCGAGCACGGCCAGGGCAATGTACAAAGGGGTGAGCCGGTATCGGTTCCAGGCCGCAAAGGCCAGCAAAGAAGTCGTCACGCTGTACGACAAGTCCGTCTTGAAAAGGTAAAACCCCTTGAAGGTATGGACGGCACCCCAATACACCCAACCATAGTCGAATGGCAGCAAGGCAGCATTGGCCACGATGTTGATGACCGATCCAACGGCGATTGCGAATGGCAAGCTGTCATCGGCGGCTGCCACCACCAGGCCAAAGAATATGAACGGGCTGACGATCTTAAAAATCAGCTGGGGAGAACCGTTCTGGAAAATCATCAGCAGCGTCAGAAAGGTGAAGTAAATGACCGTGGTCACCCACAACACCGACTGCATGTCTCCTGAACCCTGAGACTTGCCACTTGCAAACCCCCGGCCTGTCCGCATGAAAAACACGCCGAAGATCAACAGGAACATGTACAGGTACTTGATCGAGTTGACCTCAAAGAAGGCATCCACCCCCGACTTCAAACAAATCGCCAGGAAAATGGGGACCGCGTAAAACTTCGGAAACACCATCCTGGATGACTGGGTCACCATCATTTCAATACCCCCAATTCCTGCTGAACGGGCACGCTACGCAACATCCGCCACATGCCGAAGTACAGCACTGCCGCATACGAAGCCTCGCCCAATACGGCGCCCAACATCAAGCCGTGCTTGCCCAGCATCAAGCCGGACGCATACATCACCGGGATGCTGCAAACCGAGCTTACCAATGCCGCATAGAAAGACTGCCTGAAACGCCCACCGGCCATCAACAAACCATTGCAAATGGATGAGACGCCACTGGCAATGAAAAACAAACCCCACCATGCAATGTCAAACTGCAGGCCCTTGTACTTTTCGCCCAGCAATTGGGATTCAAGGAGGGGGTAGGCCACGACCAGTGCCAGAAAATAGAAGACCACCACCACAGCCACGCCAAGTATGGACAGCCGCGTCAAGCGAGCCACGTCATGCACCGCCCCCACGGACAACCAATGGCTGACCTTGGGGCGAAAGATGTTGCCCCACGACAAGAACATCATGCCCAAGGGGGCCATGAACAACTTGGCGGCAACGATTTCCGCCGTCAACTCCGGCCCCAGCACATTGGCGCCTATCAGCAGATAACCATTGCCGGACGCCCAAGCCACCAGGCCGGCCGGAAGAGCCCAGCGTGCCAGCGGCCAAATCTCGCCCCAAAGTCCCGCCCAATTCTGGCGTCCAAACACAGGTCGGATGCCCGCCTTGTGCAACCAAGGCAGTGCACTGACAATGCCCGCCCCGCTGATGACCAGCAGCATCTCATCGGCACGCACCCGCTGGGCAAACACCAGCGCCGCCACACCCAGCGTCAGCAGGACGACATAGGCTACATCCTGCTGCAAGCAAAGGTCGGCGCGCGAGTTGATGAACTGAACATTGCGCAAGAACTCCCTCAACCACGACGAGAGCACCATCAACACCATGGCCAGTGCGAGCGGAAAACCGATGGCTTCCATTGAGATCGCTGCGGGCAAGCTCCACAGAAACAGCCCTCCCAGGAGAGCCAGCGAAGTGCTCAGAAAGAGCTGTAAGCCGAAAAACGCATTGGTTGCCGCATCACGATCGGGCCCCTGCTTTCGCGGCAGAAGCGTCAGTGCAGTGGTGGTGATCAAGGCCGCCTGGATGGCCAAGGTCAAGGCCACATACCCAATTAACTGACTGTAGGCGTAATAGTTGTGCTTCGTCGCAAACTTGATGAAGGCCAAACCGATCAGGAAATTGCTGACGCTCAGCAAGGCCTGATCAATCAACGAATGCGAAACTCCCTGAAACGGCAGCTTTCGCTCGCTTGCTCCATCAGACATCAGGCCCCCGGAATCCGGACTCTTCGGCTGCCCAATCATTCGTGATAATCATAGGCCTGGTAGCCAGCCTGCTTGACCAAACTGTCACGCTTGGCGGCCGTGTAGTCACTCAAAACCATCTCGGCCACCAACTGCTGCAGCGTAATCACCGGCGTCCAGCCCAGCTTGGTCTTGGCCTTGGTGGGATCACCCAACAGGGTTTCAACCTCTGTGGGGCGGTAATAGCGAGGATCAACCCGCACCACCACATCACCCACCTTGCACCGGGCCAGCAACTCACCATTGACCGGCACCACGGCCACCACTTTGCCAACCTCGGCCTCGCGCTCGCCCTCAAATGCCAACGTGGTGCCCAGCTCCTTGGCAGCAAACTCCACAAATTGGCGCACGCTGTATTGCACGCCAGTGGCAATGACGAAGTCATCGGCCACCTCTTGCTGCAGCATCAACCACTGCATCTCGACGTAGTCGCGGGCGTGGCCCCAATCGCGCAGCGCGCTCATGTTGCCCAGGAACAAGCACTCTTGCAGGCCCAACGCGATGCGGCTGATCGCCCGCGTAATCTTGCGCGTCACGAAGGTCTCGCCGCGCACCGGGCTTTCGTGGTTGAACAGCACGCCATTGCAGGCGTACATCCCATAGGCCTCGCGGTAGTTCACCGTGATCCAGTATGCGTACAACTTGGCCACCGCGTAAGGGCTGCGCGGGTAGAACGGCGTGGTCTCTTTTTGAGGCGTTTCTTGCACCAGGCCATACAGCTCGGACGTCGAAGCCTGGTAAAAGCGCGTCTTCTTCTCCAGGCCCAAAATGCGAATCGCCTCCAGCAGACGCAGGGCGCCGATGCCATCGCAATTGGCCGTGTACTCGGGCTCCTCGAAGCTGCCCGCCACGTGCGACTGCGCGGCCAGGTTGTAAACCTCGTCGGGCTGCACCTTTTGCATGATGCGGACCAAGCTGGTGCTGTCGGTCAGGTCGCCGTAGTGCAGGATGAAGTTGCGGTTGTCAACGTGCGGATCCTGGTACAGGTGATCGATCCGGTCGGTGTTGAACAGGCTGGAGCGGCGCTTGATGCCATGGACCTCGTAGCCCTTCTTCAGCAAAAACTCGGCCAGATAAGAACCATCTTGCCCGGTCACCCCAGTGATCAACGCTATTTTTTTTGTCATGTCAGACACCATCAAGAACCAAAGAAACGAGGCCTGAAGCCGGGGGTCATGGCCTGTTCCAGATCCGCGATGAACTGGTCATGCAGCCGGTAGTCGGGCTTGCCGCCAGGCCGCATGGCCGGATCTGTCAACGACGAAATGCGCATCAGCATCCCGTCCACAATGAAACCCTGCAAACCATACCGCAACTGTTGCAGCTTGCGCTCAAGACCTGGCGTCGAGGCCTCTTCATTGAGTGTCACCCAATAGGTGATCGGCTCAATGCGGCGATCAGCCTGGGCCTCAAGCCGCACCACATTCAAAGAATGAGCGGGCAGTGCCACCTTCTCCTTGCCAAAACCCTTGATTGTGAATCCTTGGGAGACATAACAAAACTCGGGGCGGTGCGCCGCCGTCGATTCCGAGTTTTGATTGCGTCCATAGGCAATCGACAACATGATCCGCTGACCGCTCCGATTGATGTAAGTGCGGTTGAGGGTCTCGGAATAAAGTGCGT
>NZ_JACMNS010000201.1 GCF_014378415.1 Aquabacterium sp. | reverse complement strand
GGCCAACAAACCAGCCACCTGACTGCGGCCCGCATCGGTGCGATCAAGCACCAACACCATGCCACCCAGCGTCAGCAAGGTCATCGCCAACATCACTCGGCGGTCGATGGTTTCGTCGTACCAAAGCCAGGCCAGCACCGCGGTGAAAACGGCTTCCAGGGCCAGCATCAGTGAGGCGCTGGTGCCGCTGGTGTGCTGCAAGCCCCAGGCCAAGGCCACCGGCCCGATCATGGCGCCAAACAGGGCCATCAGCGCCAGACGAGGGGCATCGCCGCCTTTCACCTGAGCCTCGCGCTCAACCCTTCGCCGCAAGCCAAAACCCATCAGCGATGCGCCCGCGTACAACAAGCCGGCGGTCGAGAACGTGCCGATGCTCACCCCCAGGCGTTGAACCAGGGGCGTGCTGATGCCAAAGAGGACGGCGGCCAACAGGGCCAGGAGGCCTCCGCGCAGGGCGGGCAGGCCTTGGTGGCCAGATGAGAAAATTTTGTGCATGAAAAATCAGAAGTTCTGCTCATCGAGCGTTTTTTTACTGCACCTCAGCCGCCTTTTACCAAAGATTCTTGCCATCCAGCAGGGTGACCGGCGCCCATGCGGCGGGTGTGGCCACCCCATTGGCCATCGGGCTCAAACGCCGGACTGTCGCCCTCAATGATGAACTTGACTTGTCCGCAATGGCAGCTTCCTGTGATGGGCATGGCGAGCTTGTCTTGTTTCCATGGTCAATCGACCCTGCGCTGAGCAGCCAGCGACAGGCCTGATGCAGGCTGCGCCTCAGAGTGACAGAATGGGCAGCCCCAGCTTGAAAAAATTCACCGAAGGACGTTCCATGGCGATTGGTTGGCTCACGGTTTTGCAAGCGGTTCCCTGGTCGGACGTGATCAGCAATGCGCCCAAGGTGGCGGAAGGCGCCAAGAAGCTGTGGAGTACCGTGTCGAAGAAGCCGGCCACACCCGCCCCCGCTGCCACTGACGCAACGACGGCATCGTCGTCGTCACCGCCAGCTCAAGCCATGGTGGTGCTGGAAGGCCGTGTGGCGGCCCTGGAGGCCAGTGCTGCCCAGGCCCACGAGCAATTGGTGGCCTCGTCCGAATTGATCAAAGCCTTGGCGGAACAAAACGCCCAGCTCATCCAACGCATCGAGACGAACCGGGTCAGGGTCGTGTGGCTGGCGGGCGTGGCGCTGCTGGGCGCGGTCACAGGTGTGGTCAGCGCGACGCTGTGGTGGACCCAGGGCTGAGAACGCTGTCAGCCCGTGAAGACTGACGCCTTGATTTTATCAGGCTACAGTGGGCGCATGAAACACCTGCGCCTCACCCTCCTCTTGGCCGCCACGGGCGGTCTGGCCGCTTGCGGCTCCATGTCCAGCCCGCGTTACGCCGGGTCGGTGCTTGCCAGCGAGGCCGGCGCCGTGGCCCGCTGCCAGTACCTGGGCGAGATCAGCGGCAGCTCCGGCCTGTCCGGCTTTTTTGCGCTGAAGGGCGCCAACGACGTCAAGCAAGAATTGCTGGGACGGGCCGATGCGCAAGGCGCCACGCACGTGGTGTGGGACCGACCCGACGTGGACTACACCAGCACCACCGTCGTGGCCAAAACCTACCGTTGCCCAACGGTTCAGGACAAACCATGAAAAGAATCCTGGCGTTGGCGCTGCTGACCGCCTCGACCTTCGTTCACGCTGAATCCATTGGCGCAGTCGATACCGTGTTCAAGTTCATCGGGCCTGATCACAAGATCGTGGTCGATGCGCACGACGACCCCAAAGTGGCTGGTGTGACCTGCTATGTTTCTCGGGCCAAGGTGGGCGGCATCAAGGGCGCGTTGGGCCTGGCCGAGGACAAGTCGGAGGCCTCCATCGCTTGCCGCCAAGTGGGCCCCATCACCATCAGCGGCCCGCTGCCGGTTCAGGAAGAAGTCTTCAGCGAACGCATCTCGCTGGTGTTCAAGAAGCTGCGCATCGTGCGCATGGTGGACGCCAAGCGCAACACCCTGGTCTACCTGACCTACTCAGACCGCGTCATTGAAGGCTCGCCGCAGAACAGCGTCACGGCCGTGGCGGTGGACCGGGCCAGGCCCATCCCTGTGAAGAAGTAAAGCTGAGAATCATGCGCAGAGTCTTCATGGTGAACCGCTTCGGCATGCGGTTTGCCGAGTCACAGGCATCTCTGTCAACATCAGGAGACTCCACCATGACCCTCACCATTCCAGCCACTGAACGACTCAGGGCGAACGACGCGGTCGAACGATTGGCTAAGGCAGCCCACCATGTGGTTGACCATGCCGCGGCAAGAGCCGAGGCATTGGGAGAAAAACGCGACGCCTGGGTCAGGTCCGTCGGTCAACCCATCCGGAATCGACCGCTGAGCAGCGTCATGATCGCCGTCGTTGCGGGCTTGGTGATCGGCCGCTTGCTGCGCTGAACGGTGCCCAGGGCAAGCCCACCGGGTTGAACGCCAACTTGTCCAACCCGCTGAGTATCCCCAGTCGGATCGGGTGATCTCCTTGGCGTGCACACTTGCCGGAGAACACCACGAGGCCCGACATGATCGACCTGTACTACTGGACCACGCCCAACGGCCACAAGATCACCTTGTTCCTGGAAGAGGCGCAAGTGCCTTACCGGATCAAGCCCATCAACATCGGCGAGGGCGAGCAGTTCGCGC
>NZ_JACMNS010000200.1 GCF_014378415.1 Aquabacterium sp. | reverse complement strand
CTTTGACCCGGCGGCGGCGAGTTCATCCTTCGATGACCTGGTGGCCGCGACTTGTGGCGTGGCATTGGCAGCGTGCGAGCGCGAGGGCATGAGCCTGGTGGATGCCGACCGCGAGGCGCTCTTGAGCTGGGTGTTGAGTGCAGTCCCGCAGGCGTGACATTGACTTCAGGTCACACATTTGGGTAAATGCGATACATTCAACGCAACGTAAATTTATTGCAGCTTAAGAGGCATGGATCTGATCGCTAATTTCATACGGGGGATGCTCTCCCCTCGCCAGCACCATGCGCTCTACTTGAGTGCCGCATTTCATTTGAAGCGCGTGGCGCGAGACATTCTCTTGTCCAGGCGGTGGTCAATCACCTTGGTGGCCTTGCTGGGCACCTTGTTGGTGCTGCCCACCTTGAACACCGGTCTCATTGGCGACGACTTCATGTTCAAGTCGCTGTTGAACGGGCAGACCATCCAATCCCACCCCGGTTCGTTCTTTGGCCTGTTCACCTTCGCGGATGGCCAAACCGAGCACGTTCAGCACCTGAAGGACATTGGCCAGGTCCCCTGGTGGGCGGCCGACCATGCGCGCATGTCGTTCTGGCGGCCCCTGTCCGAGTTGACGCATTGGCTGGACTACCAGCTGTGGCCCAACTCGCCGGTCATGATGCACGTCCACAGCTTGCTCTGGTATGGCCTGCTGATCTGCTTGCTGGCGCGCCTTTACCGCGCGCTCGACCCAGCCCCACTGCAGGGCGGTGTGGCCACTTTGATTTTCTCGCTCAGCGCCGTGCATTTGATGACCGTGATCTGGCTGGCGGCACGCAATCAGCTGATGGCCGCCTGCCTGCTCGTCATCACCCTCCATTTCTTCCACCAATGGCGGCAAGGGCAGGGAAGCCGCTACGGTGTGTTCGCCATGCTGAGCCTGTTGCTGGGCCTGTTGTCGGCTGAGGCGGCGGTTGCCACGATGGCTTACCTGGTCGCTTATGCCGTGGCCTATGAGCACGGCAAGTCCTGGAGGGCGCGCCTCTTGTCCTTGCTGCCTTTCCTGTTCATCGTGATTGCTTGGCGCCTGGTCTACAGCCAGCTGGGTTATGGCAGCGCTGAAACAGGCGGCTACATCGACCCGGCGGTTGCCCCGCTCCAGTTTGCGCATGCGCTGTTGCTGCGCCTGCCCTCGCTGTTGCTGTCCTACCTGTACGGGGTGACCTCATCGACGCTGGGCGCGCTGCCCGACGCCATGCGGTCGATGTACGCCCTCATTGCGGCCTCGGCCGTGGTGGGCAGTGCGCTGGTGGCCCATTACTTTGACATGTGGTCCAAGCCCTTGGCCCGCTTCTATGCACTGGGCGCGTTGCTGGCGTTGGTCCCAGTTTGCGCCGCCGAGTCCAATGACCGTTTGCTGCTCAACGCCGAACTTGGATTGAGTGCTTTGCTGGCCATGCTGTTCTTGCACGTGATGGCCCACCATCGGCAATACACGGGCGGATGGGCCTGGGTGTCTAAATTGGTCGTGGGCATCTTGATGGTGGTGCACCTGCTGCTCTACCCCCTGGCCACTGTGGGGCTGGCGGCCATCACGCCGAAGGTGGTCCAAACGCTCGATCACGATGAACCCCTGTCGTTGCCCGACATCGAGCGTGGTGTTCGCGTCCATGTGATCTTGGTGAATCCACCCCAGGCGCTGTTCGTGGGCTACTACCCCTTGGTGCGCGAGTACCATGGCTTGCGCAATGCTGATTCAACCCAGGCCCTGGCCAGTGGTGATCAGTGGCTCACGCTCACGGCCGTGAGTGACCGAACCATTCGTATGACCGCACCCAATGGGTTTGGCGAGGCGCTCAGCCGCGATTTCAGCACGCACCCATTTAAGGCAGGCGACCGGGTGCGTGCTGGCCTATTCGCGGTCGCCGTGGAGGAGGTGACGCCTTATGGCAAGCCCAAGGTGGTGCGTTTTGAGTTCGACACCCCTTGGCAATCAGCCGACTGGCGGTTTTACCAATGGGGCGAGGCGGGCTACGTGCCGTTCACGCTGCCTGCGCTTGGACAAACCGTGACGCTGCCGCCGATCAATGTCGGAAAGCTGGCCATGGCGCGGCTGAGGTCTTCGCTCTTTGGGCGGTCGCAGGTCACTTGTAAAACGCTTCGACCTTGCCCTTCAGGGTGAGCAGCAGCGGCTTGCCTTTGCGGTCTACCTTCTTGCCAGCGGGCACCTTCACCCAGCCTTCGCTGACGCAGTATTCCTCCACATCGAATCGCTCTTTCTCATTGAATCGGATGCCGATGTCGTGTTCGAACACGGCGGCGTTGTAGTGGGTGCTGTTCGGATCAATGGAGAGGCGGTCGGGCAGGGCTGGGGTTTGGTGGGCTTCGCTCATGGGTGTTTCATGGTTCGGTAGATGCGGACAGACTGCTGCGATTCTCCCGGATTTCCATGGCTTGGTTTAATCAGCGGTTCAACAGGCAGCGACAGGCGGTTATCAGCCCGTTCAGGCCCATGGCCCGTGCTGCAAAGGCCTCGGCCTGCTCGCTGATCTGCAGGGCGCGCCAGGTGTCAATGCCTTGTGAGGCCATGCCAATCGGTGTGCCGGGGGGCAGGCCACGTCGACGGCCACCACCTGAGGTGCCTGAGGGCCGATGGTCCAGGCGACGCGGCGGTAAGCGCAGCCACCCAGGTCGTGGTGGAGTATTTCCACGCCATCGTGCAACAAGGCCTGAAGCACCCAATGGGCGTTGGCGTCGCCCACATGGCGTTGCTGCTGATGCGACAAAGTCAAGGCCGGGAACATGTTGCCGCCGCCGTAGACATAGGCCTTGCACAGTTGGGGCGCAAAGCCTTCGTTCTTGATCAGACGGTACATGGTGGACAGGGCGGTGCCGGCGTGGCAAGTGGCCAGCCGGGCTGTGGCTGTGGCGGGGGCCGAGTTCGCGTGCACGATGTGGCACATTGCGCCGACGGTTCGGTGCGGGTCGGTCAGGAGGATGGCCACGCATGAGCCCAGCAAGGTTTGAAGCTGGTCGCCCCGGTGGGCGCACACGACGTCACCGGGGTGCAGGAAGGTGTGCGCACACGTTTCGGCGATCATGTGGCCACCTTGCGGAAAACGCCGGTGGCGATGGGTTTCAAAGGTGTGTCGCAGGCCACGCGGCCTTCGGCCGAGCCGATGAAGAACAGGCCGCCGGGCTTCAGCTGGGTCAGCACGCGGTCCACGACCTCGCGCTTGGTGGGCGCGTCGAAGTAGATCAGCACGTTGCGCAGAAAGATGACGTCAAAAGGCCCGATGTCTTCGATCGGCCGGCACAGGTTGAGCTGGCCAAAGCGCACGTGCTCGCGCAGCTTGGGCTGGATCTGTACCAGGCCTTCGGCATCGCCGTCCCCACGCAGGCAGTATTGCTTCAAGCGCCGGGGCGCCACGTGCCGCAGCCGATCTTCGGGGTAGATGGCCTGGCTGGCGCTGCGCAACACGCGGTCGCTGATGTCCGTGCCCAGGATGGACCAGGTCGGGCTGATGCGGCCTTTTTGCTGCAAGTCGGCCAACAGCATGGCAATGCTGAAGGCTTCATCGCCAAATGAGCTGGCGGCGCTCCAGATGGCAGGCGCCTTGAGGCGCTGGGCTTCGATGTCCTTCTCCAGCCAGGCGAAGTGCTCGGGCTCGCGGAAGAAGTAGGTCTCGTTGGTCGTCAACAGGTCCACCGCGACCTGGAATTCGCCATCGTCATGGGCACCTGAGATCAAGGCCAGGTAGTCGTCAAAATCACCCATGCCCAAGCGCTGGATGCGAGACCCCAGGCGCGATGAAACCAGGGGCTTCTTGCTGTCGCCGAGCGACAAGCCCATGGTTTTGTACATGAGCCCACTGATCTGACGGAAGGTTTCGTCCTGCAGTTCAACCATGATCCGCTCCTGGCTCAGTAAGGGCGGAAGTTGCCGTTGACGGTGCGCGGCGCGCCCGGGCTGGACGAGGAGGTCACCGCGCGCATGGCCGAAGCGCCATTGGCTCGGCGTTTGCCGCTGTCGGCCTCGGGTTTGGTTTTCTTGGTCGGGGCGGCTTCTTCGCCCAGGTGGAAGAAGGCCACCGATTGCTGCAGTTGCTCGGCTTGGCCCGACAGTTCTTCGGACGTGGCGGCCAGCTCTTCAGAGGCCGATGCGTTTTGCTGCGTGGCCTTGCTCAATTGCGACATGGCGCCACTGATCTGGGACACCGATTGGCTTTGCTCGGACGAGGCCGCGGCGATCTCCTGCACCAGCCCGCTGGTCTTCTGGATGGAGGGCACGATCTCGCCCAGCAGCTTGCCTGCCCGCTCGGCGGTGGCCACGCTGTGCATGGCCAGGTCGCCAATTTCTTTGGCGGCCTCCTGGCTGCGTTCGGCCAACTTGCGCACTTCGGCGGCCACCACGGCAAAGCCCTTGCCATGCTCACCAGCACGGGCTGCTTCAATGGCGGCGTTCAAGGCCAGCAGGTTGGTCTGGTAGGCGATGTCATCCACGATGCTGATCTTTTGTGCGATCTGCTTCATGGCCTGCACCGTTTGCGTGACGGCTTCGCCACCTTCAGCAGCTTCGGTGCTGGCCTTGGTGGCCATGCCATCGGTGATGTTGGCGTTGTCGCTGTTCTGCGTGATGGACACCGACATCATGTCGATGGAGGCGGTGGTCTCTTCCACCGACGAGGCCTGTTCGCTGGCCGCTTGCGACAGCGACTGGGCGGTGGCGCTCACCTGGCTGGCCGCGCCCGACAAGGCGTCGGCGGCACCGCGCACTTCGTCGATGATGCTGGCCAGCTTTTCGCAGGTGGCATTGGCGTCGGTCTTGACCTGGTCGAAGGTGCCCTCGGCGTCGCGGGTGATGCGTTGGCCCAAGTCGCCCGTGGCCATGGCCCCGAGCACCCGGCCCACGTCCTCAATGATGCTGGACAGCTTCTCGCTGGTGGCGTTGGCATCGTCTTTGACCTGGCCAAAGACGCCGGAGTAGTCGCGGTTGATGCGCTGCGTCAGGTCACCGGCCGACAGCGCACTCAGTACGCGGCCCACGTCGTCAAAAATTACGCCGGTGGTTTCCAGCAGCGCATTGACGCCGCCGCACAGCACCTCGATCGGGCCGCTCTTGCCGGTCATGGGGATGCGCTGGCTCAGGTCACCGCTCTGGGCGGCCGAGGTGACGCCTTGGGCCTGCTCGACGGCCTGTGACAGCATTTGGGCCGCATTGACCTGCGCCGTGGTGTCGGTGGCGTATTTCACGACCTTGAAGGGCCTGCCGTTCATGTCCATGATGGGGTTGTACGAGGCCTGGATCCAGACCTCCTTGCCGCCCTTGCTAACGCGCTTGTACTGGCCGGCATCGAACTCGCCACGGCCCAGTTTTTCCCAAAACAGGCGGTACTCGATGCTGGCGCGGTGGTCCGGGTCCACGAACATGCCGTGGTGCTGGCCTTTGATTTCGGCCAATGAATAGCCAAGTGTGTTCAAGAAGTTGTCGTTGGCATGCAGGATTTTGCCGTCCAGCGAAAACTCGATGACGGCTTGCGCCTTGTTGATCGCCGCCAGTTGGCCCGAGACGTCAGCGGCCTGAAGCTTGGCAGTCGTGATGTCGCTGGCGTACTTCACGACTTTGAAGGGCTTGCCATTCTTGTCCATGATGGGGCTGTACGAGGCCTGGATCCAGACCTCTTTGCCGCCCTTGCCGATGCGCTTGTATTCGCCGGCATCGAACTCGCCACGGCCCAGCTTTTCCCAGAACACGCGGTACTCCAGGGTGGCGCGGTAGGCGGCGTCCACGAACATGCTGTGGTGCTGGCCCTGGATCTCGGCCAGCGAGTAGCCCAAGGTGTTCAGGAAGTTCTCGTTGGCGTTCAGGATCTTGCCGTTCATCGAGAACTCGATGACGGCCTGGGCCTTGTTGATCGCGCTGAGTTGGCCCTTCATATCGGCCAGCGCCATGTCAGCGTCCAGCCTGGTTTGCTCGGCCTCGGCCAGTTGTTGGCGGTACTTGGCGTTGTCGAAGAGGCGGGTGATCCACGAATGCGTCGATGAGATCATGCTGGGTGTCCTTCACTGATTGAATGTGGATCGACGGCCAGCAGCGCCAAGGGTCCGGGTTTTTCTGAAACGAGTTCAAACTCGACGAGTCGGTAAAAACCGATCGACTCGTGCTGGTCGAGCAAGGCATGTTCCGATGGCCCGCGAAAGAAACCCAAGCTGCGTCAAAGTGGCATAAGCCCAGCATGAAGTCATTCCATGTTTTTCGGATCAAGCCATGTATATCGGCTTGACACCCTCAAACATGTAGACCACCCCGGGTCAAGGCGCGTGAAATGTGGCACGCAATGGCGCTATTTCGCTCGGCGTACCAGGCTGATCAGGCCGCGCCGTCGGCCGCCTTTCGGGGGCGGCGGGCGCGAGGCGCGGCCTTGCGGGCGGCGGGCGCATCGCTGGTGGCTTGGGTGGGTGCTTTGGCCAGATCTGCGGGCGCGGCAGCAGCGCTGGCATTGGCCTTGCCGGCCGCGCTTTTTCGAGCTGGGGCCTTTTTGGCGGCGGCGCGCGGGGCTTTCTTGGCGGCAGGTGGGGCGGCGGTTTCAGCCTGGGCCTGGCTTGGTCTGGCGGGGCTGGCCTTCAGTGGCGCCGGCGCGGCCATGACGGGTGCCACCGGTGCTGGCGCCGTCATGGGGGCGGGGCGATCCTGGTGGTTTGGCGCCCGATCACCTGGGTGGGCCTCGCGACCCCCATCACGGCCCCGGCTTTGCTCGGCCTCATTCGGCATGCGGCGTGCTTCACCACGTTCGCTGCGTTCACCTTGTTGTTGCCCACGGCCCGAGGCCGAACGGCCACCGCGGCCCCGGCGGCGGCCATCGCCACGGTCTTCGCGGTTGGTGGGCTCGTTTTGCGGTGCCTCGGCTTCACCGTGTTGTGTGTGGGCACTGGGCTGTTCTGTGGCGCTGTTTTCGGTGGCGCTGGTGTCTTCGGTGCGGGGCACCGCGCCGCTGCTGCGGTACACGTAGGCGCTGGATTTTTCGTCACGCCCAAACTCGAGCAGGCCGCGTGCACGCGCTTCCTCCAGCAGGTTGCCGAAAGTGCGAAACCCGTAGTAGTTTTCGTTGAAGCCCGGGTTGCGGCGCTTGATGGCCTCTTTCAGCACCGAGGCCCAGATGCGGCCGCCTTCGTCGCGGTCGGTGACCAGCGCTTCGTAGGTTTCGGCGGCCATCTCGACGGCCTTGGTGCGGTGAGCGTGGAGTTCTTCGCGGCGGCGGTTTTCTTCTTCGGGCGTGCGGCGGGCTTGTTGCGGCTCGCGGTTGTCGCGCTTGTCGCGGTGGGCTGCCTGGCGCTGGCTTTCGCGCACCAGGTCGTCGTAGAAGATGAATTCGTCGCAATTGGCGATCAACAGGTCGGACGTTGATTGCTTGACGCCCACGCCGATCACGTACTTGGCGTTCTCACGCAGCTTGGACACCAGCGGCGAGAAGTCGGAATCGCCCGAGATGATGACGAAGGTGTTGACGTGCGACTTGGTGTAGCAAAGGTCGAGCGCATCGACCACCAGGCGGATGTCGGCCGAATTTTTGCCGGACTGGCGCACGTGCGGGATCTCGATCAGCTCGAAATTGGCCTCGTGCATGGTGGCCTTGAAGCCTTTGTAGCGCTCCCAGTCGCAATAGGCCTTCTTGACGACGATGCTGCCCTTGAGCAGCAGGCGCTCTAGCACGGGCTTGATGTCGAACTTGTCGTACTGCGCATCGCGCACGCCGAGGGCGACGTTCTCAAAGTCGCAGAACAGCGCCATGCTGATGTGGTCTTGGGGTGTGGCCATGATTGTTTGTCCCTGATGAGGGCTGCTAGATGAGCCCGGCGTCGTAGAGGTATTTGCTTGGCTTGGCGCCGTCGTAAAGGATGGTCAGCCGGTGCTTGGCGCGGGTCATGCCCACGTACAGCAGATTGCGATTGTCGGCGGTATTGCCGCCCACGGCGAATTCACCTTTGTTCAGGCCCGGCATGATCACGTGTTCGAACTCCAGGCCTTTGGCGGCCTCGATGCTGGACAGCACCACGCAGTGCTTGCTGCGCATGGCTTTTTGCCGCACCTCGCGGGCGTTCATGGCCCGAAAGAACGACTCAACGTTGTCGAAGGTGGCGGCCGACTGGATCAGGCCCTGGATGTTGGCGCTCACCTGCGCGATGTCGTCGGTGCGCACCATCACGCGCGCGGCCAGTTGTTGGGGCGCCAGGGCCTGGACGAAGCGCTCCATCAGCACGTCGGTGGCGTTGGCGCGGATCACGTCCAGCGCGTCGTAGATCAGGCCCCGGATGTGGGGCGGGGCGTTGCGCAGCACCTGGTTTTGCACGAAGTGGGGCACCAGCGCGGGCTGCGCGGCCACTTCCTTGATGGCCAGTTGCTCGGCCTGTTGCTGCTGGGCGTGGTCGGTGGTATCAAACTCCACAAAGGAGCCGCAAAACAGCAGCAGCGATTTGAGGATGCGCACGCGCGTGTCCACGTCTTCGATGGCCGTGAACTCTTCGCGCGCATGGGCGATCAGGCCGCGCACGAACAGCACTTCGGGCCGCATCAGGTAGGGGTCGAAGCCGGCGGTGCGGTAGTCCACGCCCTGGTCCAGAAGGTGGTTCTCCAGCTCGACCGATTGGTGCGGTTGGCGCAGCAGGATGGCCATCTCGGAGGCCAATGATTTGGGGCTCAGGCCTTCGCGGTTTTTAAGCACCTGGGCAATGTGCCGGTGGGCGTCTTTCAGGCTGTCGCAGCGCACCACATTCACCGGGGTGTCGTGCAGGCTTTGCGACAGGTAGTCTTTCACCGCCAGCTGGCCCACATGGCGCGCCAAGGTCTGGCCAAAGCGGTAGGAGCTGGTCAGCGGCAAGCGCTGCGCCACCCCGATCTCGCGGTCAAAGCCACTGCCCATGAAGCTGGCATCGGCGCCCGCCATGGCGTGGATCACCTGGTCGCGGTCGCCAAAGCCAATGAAGGCGGCGGGGTTCTGGGCCAGCAGGTGCTGCAGCACCGTGAACATGGCCCGGTTGGTGTCGTGCATCTCGTCCAGCAAGACCAGGTGCAAGCCAAGGGTCAGGGGGTGCTCGCCTTCCAGCAGAGCATCCTCGGTCATCAGCAGCTTGGCCAGGTCGTGCGTGGCGTCATCGGGTGCCCTGAAGGCGTGTCGATCCGGGTGGCCACCACGGCGCAGGTGCTCGTAGGCCCAGAAGGTGCGCAGGGTCAGGTAGTCGTGGCCCAGCTCATCGGCCAGGGCGGGGGTCAATGGGCGGTCTGCCGCCTCCAAGGTCAACTGCATCGTGCCCTTCAGGCGGGCGAACGAAGCCAGCAGGCCTTCCACCGCGCCTTCGCCCGAGCCTTCGATGGCGAACTCGTCACGGTGGCGTTCGTCCTCGTTGGACAAGACGCGGTCGATGGCCAGCAGCACGTGGGGCTTGAGCTGCTCGGGCGCGTTGTAGCGCGTCACGCCGGGCCCTTCGAGGCTGGCCAGGCGCTCGGCGCAGAACTGGTCAAAGGTTTGGATGCGCAGGCGGTTGCGCACCGTGGCCGGGATGCCGATGCGGTCCAGTGCCAGGCGCAATGACACCACGGCCGCGTCGGTGTAGGTCAGGGTCTGAATGTGGTCCAGGTTGGCACCGCGCTCCAGGGCCTGGGCCAGGCGCAAGGCCAGGGTGGTGGTCTTGGCCGCGCCGGCATTGGCCTCGACAATGACGTGCCGGTGGCGCTCAAGCTGGATCGCCCGCTGCTCAGCGGTGGGCGTGATGCCCTTGGGTTGGAAGACTGGGTCTGTCATTCATCGCCCGAATCGCCGTGGTCTTCAGCATCAGCTTCAGCTTCTGCTTCTGCATCGGCCTCGCGGGTGCCTTTCTTGCTTTTGTTTTTCTTCTTGGCTTTCTCGGCCTCGATTGCCATGCCGGCCGCCCACCAGGCCTGGAACTCGTCCACGGTTTCCAGGGTGATGCGGCCCATGGTGGCCGCCCGGAAATCGGTCAGCACCAGCTCACCGGCTTTTTGCATGTTGATGCGTCCGCCGCCCAGCACCGCACCGCGCTTGCGGCCGATCTCGGTCAGCAGTTCGTCGTCGTGCAGGCCGGCGGTGTTCTCCAGCTTGAAGCGGGCCTCCATCAGCGGCGCGTAGTGCTGCCGCAGGTAGTTCAGCAACTCCAGCGCCACTTCTTCGTCGTCGTAGGCATTGCGCCCGACCGCGCCGCTGGCGGCCAGGTTGTAGCCGCTCTTGTCCACGATGATCTTGGGCCACAGCATGCCGGGCGTGTCGAACAGGTAGAAGTCGGCGGCCAGCGCGATGCGCTGCTCCATCTTGGTGATGCCGGCCTCGTCGCCGGTCTTGGTGGCCTTTTTGCCCGTCAAGGTGTTGATCAGCGTGGACTTGCCCACGTTGGGGATGCCGCAAATCAGCACGCGCATGGGCTTGGCCATGCCGCCCCGCAAGGGGGCCAGGGCGCGGCAGGCCTGGATGAGGCGCTGCGCCGGGGCGGTCACCGAGGCGTCCAGGCCCAGGGCCCGGGTGTCGGGCTGGCTGTTGTAATGGGCCAGCCACTCTTCGGTGCGCGCCGGGTCGGCCAAGTCCTGCTTGTTTAGCAGCTTGAGCTTGGGTTTGTGGCCCGTGAGTTGGTGCAGCAGGGGGTTGGCGCTGGAGCCCGGCAGGCGGGCGTCCAGCAGCTCGATCACGACGTCAGTTTCCTTGATGCGTTCGCTGATGGCTTTTTTGGTCAGGTGCATGTGACCGGGAAACCATTGGATGGGCATCTTGCTGACTTTCAAGGCTAGGGTGGACGAGACCCGCCATTGTCCCACTCCCGGCGCGTGCAGGCTTTTTGCGCTTGGGGTGTAATGCGCACTCCCCACCCCTTCAGAAAGCACAACATGTCCATTTCCATGTACTCGGCCAGCGTGCCCGTGGCCATCCGCATCCTGAACAACCTGTCGACCATCCTGGGCAAGGCCGCCGCGCATTGCGAGGCCCGCAAGATTGACGAAGCCGCGCTGCTGAACTCGCGCATCTTCCCCGACATGTTCCCCTTGACGCGCCAGGTGCAGATTGCCGCTGACATGATCAAGGGCGGCG
>NZ_JACMNS010000199.1 GCF_014378415.1 Aquabacterium sp. | reverse complement strand
TGGGCACGGTCGGGTCTTGGCAGAAGCCAAGGCGAGCGACGTGCCTTCTTATCTCCACTTGCAGTTCCCGGCCTCTGACATCCCGGCGCAGGCGCGCGAACTCTACAAGCAAAATTGGCTGCGCATGATCCCGGATGTGGACTACGTCCCCGTTCCGATCGTGGGGCACCCACGCACCACGTCGGGTGGGCCGATCGACTTGACGTTTTCCTTGCTGCTCAGGGGCGGTGAGTTGTGGGGCTTGATCAGCTGCGTGCACCGCTCGCCAAAGCACATCCCGCAGGCCATTCGAACCGCCTGCCTGGCCATCGGGCAACTGCTGTCGCTTCAAATTTCCGCGTTTGAAAGCCTTCAGGAAACGTTGCTCGTCGAGCAGACGCAACCCTTGCTCAAACCCCTGATCGACCACATGAAGCTGTCCGCCCATGCGGTGCTCGACAGCTTGACCGAAATGCCCGCGCATTTGCTTGGGCTGACGCAGGCCACGGGCGCTGCGATCGTGAGCGGCGACGAAGTGACCTTGCTGGGCGCCTGCCCTGCCCGGGACCAGGCCGTTGGACTGGCCCGATGGGCGGCCGAGCAGGCGGGTGCGGATGGACTCTTCGCCACGGCTGAACTCCCGCTGGTCTACGCCCCGGCCGTGGAGTTCTGCGAATTGGCCTCGGGTTTGCTATTCGCCGTCCTGCCAAAGCCGACTCTGAACATGTTGCTCTGGTTTCGCCCGGAGGTGGCAAGGACCATCGTGTGGGCCGGTGAGCCCAGCAAGCTGCCGACCACCGGGCAGACGAAACGACCGTTCGGCTTAGCCCGAGAAGCTCTTTCGAGACCTGGAAGGTCTTGGTGCAGCACCACTCTGTGGAGTGGATGCCGCACCACCTTCACGCGGCCAAAGAGCTGCGACGTTCGGCCATAGAGCTTGACTTGGCCGCACAGGTGGTCCGCGAACAGAATGCCGTGGCCGCGCGCGATGAGCTGGTCGCCGTGGTCTCGCACGACCTGCGAAACCCTCTTTCTGCGGTGAGCCTGGGCGCAACTTTGCTGGTGCGCGCCCTTGTCAACGCACGTCAGGCCCGTCGCGACGATCGAGCAAGGGCGGTACAACGTGACCCTCTTGCCATGTCCTGTAGATTCATTGTTTGACGATGCGGACGCGCTGCTCACGCCCATTGCAGAAGCCAAGCAAATCGCGCTCTGTTTTACGCCCGTTGAAGGCCTGGTGGCCCACGCCGACCAAAAGCGCCTCTACCAGGTGATCGCGAACCTCGTCGTGAATGCAGTGAAGTTCACGCCGGAAGGAGGTCGCGTTGATGTCGCCGCAGAACTGGATTCGCAGTCCAGCGGGCGTTTGGTCAGGTTTTCGGTGACGGACAACGGCGCGGGCATGTCGGAAGACCACCTGTCGCACATCTTCGAGCGGTATTGGCGTGTTCGGGAGGCCAACCCCAAGGGGACAGGACTGGGCTTGTACATTGCGCGCGGCGTGGTCGAAGCTCACGGTGGAACCATCTGGGCCGAAAGCGAGTTGGGCAGGGGCACGACGATGTACTTCACCCTTCCTCACGCCGATTCCCTCATCAACGCTCAGGGGTGAACTGGCGCCCTGCTAACGCTTCACCAGACGCCCCTCAAGTCAGTGACATCTCGGGCCGATATGTGTGGGGCCAAGGTGTCGTTGCGAATGGTGCATTGATCGACACGATGGCATCCACTTGAGGGCCTTCATGCCAACGCACCTGCCGACCGTCTCCGCGAAAAACAGCCTTGATGACCAGTCCCACTGGGACCGGGCGCAGTCCATGGCCCAGATCGGTTCGCTGGAGTTCGACTTCGTGGGACAGACTTCCTTCGTGTCGCCACGCTTGTGCGAAATGATGGGCCAGCCCATCGGCTGGGCCCCCTCGGCCCTGGAGCTGTTGCGCCTGCACCCCGAGCATGAGCAGGACAACATCCAGCAACTGTGGCGTGGCGCTTTCACGCACCGGCGCACCCACATCCAATACGAATGCTCGGTGATCCATGGCGGACAGACCCGCCACCTGCACTACCAGGGCGAGATCAGCTACTCGGGCGATGGTGAGCCCACGCGCCTGTTCGCCGTGGTGCAGGACCTGACCCAGCACAAGCAGTCCGAGGCCATGCTGCACGCCGGCGGCAACCTCAAGGCGCTGGAAGATGCCACGCCCGACACCATCGCGCACTTCGACCTGGCCTGCCGCCGCACCTACGTGAACCCGGCCATGTTGCGCCTGAGTGGCGTGCCAGCCGAGGCTTTTCTAGGGCGCCGCCCCACGGATGACTCCGACAGCGAACAGGCGCGCGGCCTGGAAGCCGAGCTGCGCACCTGCATGAGCGAAGGCACCCGCCGCCGCCACCTGTACACCTACTACTACTTCAATGAGCGCGGCATGATCCGCGGCATCGCCGACCTGGCCATCGTGCCCACGCGCGATGCCCAAGGCGAGGTGATCGGGGCCTTCACCATTGGCCGCGACATCTCGGCGCTCAAGGAAGCACAAGGCCAGCTGGAAGACGCGCAACGCATGGCCCGCATCGGCCACTGGAGCCTGGACCTGGTGCTCAAGCAAGCCCAGATCAGCAGCGTTGGCCGCGACCTGCTGGGCCTGCCCCAAGACCAGGACTTGAGCTTCAACGCCCTGCAGGACTACTTTCCCGCCGGACAGGTCAGCAGCAATGTCGAGGCCTACCGCAACGCCGTGGAACAGCAGCTCACCGAGTTCCGCCACGACCACAGCCTGACCGGGGCCAACGGCTCGCTCAATGAACTGCACAGTTGGGTTCGCATCGAGTACACGGACAAGGGCCGCCCCGTGCGCGTGATGGGCGTGACTCAAGACCTGACGGCCTTGAAAACGCTGGAGCGCCAGACCCACCAACTGGCCTACTACGACGCCCTCACGCACCTGCCCAACCGGGCCATGCTGCGCAATGCCTTGCAGCAAGCCATCTCGGATTCGACTCGTCACCAGTTGACCTTCGGCCTGGTGATCCTGGGCATCGACCACTTCCAGAAGGTCAACGATTCGCTGGGCCAACCCACCGGCGACGCCTTGCTCAAAGCCATTGCCAACCGCCTGAGCCAGCACCTGCGCGGCTACGACACGGTGGCGCGCATTGGCGGCGACGAGTTCGCCATCGTGGTGCCCAAGATCCGCCAGGCGCTGGACGTGGGTGTGACCTTGAGCCACCTCAAGAACGCCTTCCGTGCGCCCATCCACCTGGCCGACACCGAGATCATGGTGACGGCCAGCGCGGGCATCGCCGTCTTTCCTTTTGACGGCGTGGCGGCCACCGAGTTGATCGCCCACGCGGACGCGGCCATGCACCACGCCAAGCGCTGCGGCCGCGACAACTTCCAGTACTACTCGCCCGAGCTGACCAGCAGCGCCCGCGAACGCCTGAAGATTGAAAGCGACTTGCGCAAGGCCGTGGTGCGCTCCGAGCTGGAATTGTTCTACCAACCCAAGGTGGACTTGATGACCGGCGAGATGGTGGGCGCCGAAGCCCTGATGCGCTGGCGCCACCCCACGCGCGGCCTGGTGCCACCCGACCATTTCATCAGCATCGCCGAAGACACGGGTTTGATCCTGGGCATGGGCGAATGGGCCTTGCACACCGCCTTTGCGGCCACCCGCAAGTGGAACGAGCACGCCGTCAAGCCCCTGAAAATCGCGGTGAACCTGTCGCCCAAACAGTTCTACAACAACGACTTGGTGGCCACGGTTTACGCGGCCATGGAGGCCACCGGCTGCAAGCCCGAATGGATCGAGCTGGAGATCACCGAGAGCCTGCTGCTCAACGATCCCACCGACATCCGCGCCACCTTGCAACGGCTGCACCACCTGGGCATCTCGATCGCCATCGACGACTTTGGCACCGGTTATTCATCGCTGAGCTACCTGGCGCGCTTTCCGGTCAACGTGCTCAAGATCGACCGCTCCTTCATCCGCGAGCTGACCACCAACTCGGACAGCGCCGCCCTGGTGCAGGCCATCATCAGCCTGGCCCGTGGCCTGCGCATGACCCTGGTGGCCGAAGGCGTGGAAACCGGCGCCCAGCGCGATGAACTCAAGGCCCTGGGTTGTGAGCTGGCACAGGGCTTTTTGTACAGCAAGCCGCTGCCGGTGGACGACTTCAACGCACTGATGGCGAACTGGAAACCGGCGGGTTGACGGTCCGCAGCCCCACGATCAGGCTGTGCAGCCGCAGGCGTTGCGGGGCATTGAGGCGAGAGAACCCGATCACCTGGGCCGTCATTTGATCAACGCCGGGCGCTTCGCCGGCAAGGCGCACGCCACCTTCCAGCGCGGCTTTCAAGGCCCGCAGTTTGAGATCACGTCGGCTGGCCTGATGCTCGGGCGGCGAAGGCAGGTCCAGCGCGGCTTCAAGTTGCAACAAGGCCTCGTCCACCGTGCGCTCGTCTGCCCACAAGTCTGCCCTTGATGGCGCGCCATCCCCTGTCGCGATGCGGGCTTGGCGCTGTGCCAGGGCTTGCTCCCACAAGGGTGGCAAAACCGGCAAGGCCGCCCAGCGATCGCCCAGGTCGGCAGGCGCCTCAGCCAGGGCCTCGTCAGACTCCAGGGCTTCGCACAGCATGAGCTTGGCGTGCAAGGTGTCGCAGGTGGCCTGCCACACGCGCTGAGCGCTGTCGGCCACGATGGCTTGCGCACCAGCGCGTGCCGCCCGGAACCTCGACTCCAGCGCGGCGGCTTGCGCCCTGGGCGCTTCACCCGCTTGGCGCCAGGCCGCGTCAAGCTGCCGCAAGGCCTGGTTGACATCCGCTGCCGGGCTGTCGGGCGTGATGGCCTCCAGGCGCTCGATCACGCTCAAGCGCTCGGCCAGGTTCGCCTGCAAGGCGTCGTCGCGGGCACTGAAGGCGGCGTCACGTTGGGCAAAGACGGCATCGGTCGCGGCCTTGAACTGGTCCCAGAGCGCAGCCTCAATCGGGCGCGCCAAGGGCAAGGCGCGCGCATGAGCTTGCCACTCGGCTTGCAACTCGCGCACCTGCGACAACTGCTCGGCCGGGTGCAGGCGGCCCTCCGCCGTGAGCGCCTTGGCCCGCGAGACCAGGGCTTCGCGCTCGGCCTGCGCCACGCGGCGGGCGGCTTGAAGCGGGGCTTCCAGGCGGGCCACGCTGGTGGTCAGGCGCGCCTGCAAAGCCTTGTGCGCCTTGCGCGGCACGGTGTGCTCAACAGGGCCGAGCTTGCGCCAGGCCTGGTGGAACTGGTCCAGCGCGCGGACCAGGTCTTTCCAGGGCGAGAACGCGGCATCGGCATCGGTGCCGCACGCCAAGGGCGTGGCGTCCAGGGTGTCCAACAAGCCCCCGCGCCATGCCAGGTTGGCTTGCCGATCGGCCTCCAACTGCGCCAGGTGCGCGGCCACCGGGAGGTAGGCGGTTTGAAGGGCCGCGTCAAAGCGCTCCCACAGCGGCTGGCTGGTGGCGGCCGCCAGGCGGTCGAGCTCTTTCCAGCGTTGGCGCAAATCGTCAATGGCTTCGGCCTGCGCACGGGCGGGAAGCTTGGGCTCGTCCGCCTCGGTGGCCGCCTCGGCAGCCGCCGCCGCCGCAGTGGCTTTGGCCAAGGCTTCGGCTTCCAGGACCAAGTCGTCTCGGGCCAGCCCACCACTCCATTGCTGCCAGCCTTTCATGCGGCCAGCCTCGGCCTGCACAGCGTTAAGGCGAGCGCGGTGGGCGGTGTCCATGCCATGGCCAGACATCCGGTCCAGCTGCATCAAGTGCTGCTGCACCTGCTTCAACAGGCCTTCAAGCAAGGCCGCTTCGGCTTGCAACAAAGTGACTTCGATCGCCGCGCTGTGCTCGGCCGTGGGAACCTTGGGGGCCTGCCGCGATGGCGGTGTGATCGGGTACTCAGGCGGGTACTCAGGCGCGTTCTCAGGCTCGGCGGACGGCGAATCGGCCAGGCGCGTCAATGCCTCCTGGGCCAATTCGTGGGCCTCAAGCGCTTGCGTTTGAGCCAGCGCAGCCGCTGCTGCTGCAGCCTCGGCCGCAGCCGCCAAGGCTGCCGCCTGCTGGTCGCCGTGCGCTTGCATCGCGGCCGACAGTTGCCCCGACAACGCCGCGTACTCCGCCTGGTGGGCGGCCGACAGCAAGCTGGCGTCAAGCGCCTGCCAGCCCCGGTCAAACTCGACCAGGCGGTTGACCGGGATCACCGGCACGTCCAGCAGTACGGCGGCGGCGCTGATCAAGGCGGTGGCGCGCTCGGCCACCTCGCGCTTGGCCTTGGCATGGGCATGGCGCTGCCTGGCCAACTGGTGCACCCGGCGGTCGTGGGTGCGAAACTCGCGCTCGGCTGATTTCAACCCCGCCTCGGTGGACAGGGCCTGCACGGCGGCCAGCTTCAGGTCGGCCGTCGGGGCCTCTTTGGCCAGGGCCAGCAGGGCCGCGTCATCCCCCAAAGCGCGGTCAAGGCGCCCCGACCACACCGAGGCCACATTGGCGGCCGCCTGCCTGGCCGCCGAAGTGGCTTGGGCACTGGCAGCAGGCCGGGCCGCGATCACGGGCGGGCTTGCTTTTTTCTTCCTGAATATCCAGCTCAACATGGTGTGGCGCGTCTCGGTCGGGCAAAAGGCCGATGGTGCCAGCGTTTTGCGCGCCGGTGGGCGGGGCGCAGGGTATTTCAGCGGTCGGTCGATGTCCGGGCGGGCAAGGGCAAGGGCAAGGTCACGCACACGGTGGTGCCCTGCCCTGGCTTTGATGAGATGAGCAACTCGCCCCCGGCGGCCGCCACGCGTTCGCGCATGCCGATCAGACCGATGCCGGTGCTGTGCGGTGACTCGGTGTCAAACCCCCGGCCATTGTCCTGGATCACCATGCGCAGGTGCCCCGCCTCGGGCTGCGCGCTCAGGGTCACCGAGGTCAGCGTGGCGTCCGAATGCTTGACGATGTTGTTGAGCGCTTCCTGCGCCACGCGATAGGCCGGCATGGCCAACTCGCCCCGCACATGGGGCAAGCCGGGTTCGGCCTGGAAAGTAAAGCGCGCCACTGGGTGGACTTGGTCGGCATGGCGCACCAACTCTTCCACGGCGCCGGCCAAGCCCAGCGTGTCGATGACCTCCGGGCGCAGGCGCTTGACGATGTCGCGCGTGGTGGCGTAAATCGACTGCGCGGTGGCCGCGATCCGGGCGGCCTCGCCCTCCATCTCCGCGTCGCCCCGAAACCGCGCCCGCGCCACCAAGGCACTGGCCTCCAGCCGCACCGAGATCAAGGCCGCGCCCAGGTGGTCGTGGATGTCCATGGCGATGCGCCGGCGCTCTTCTTCGACCGCGGCATTGCTGTGCACGATCAGGCGGCGCTTGCCTGCATCGGCCTGGCGGGCCAGGTCCACCGCCTCCTGCAACTGCTGCGTGCGCTTGGCAACCCGCTGTTCCAGCTCATGGCGCGAGGCATTCAGGGTGCCGGCCATTTGCACAATCGTCCTTTGCAGCTCGCCCAACTCGCCTTCGTGGTCGGTGGTCAGCTTCACGTCAAAGCGGCCCTGGCGGATGTCGCGCAAGGCCGCCATCACCGAGCCCAGGGTGCGCCGCAGCCGCTGGGCCAAGCGAAGTCCGATCAGGCAACTCAGCACCGCGGCGGCCAGCACAAAGGCAAAGGCCACCAGCAGCGCCCGGCGCTTGGACTCGAAGATCGGCGCGGGTGACATGGTGACGCGCACCGTGCCCACCGCGCGCAAAGGCCCCGCCCTGGAGGGCACGGGGATGGGCTCGAACTGGTCAACCTCGGGCAGCAATTCAATGCGAATCGGCACCTCGAAAGTCTCGACCTCGGTGGGCTTGACGGACTGGCAATCCGACACCACTGGCCGCGCCGCCGCGTCAGTGATGTCGATGCACGCGATGCCCGGATCGGCCTCGATCATGTGCCGCAGGGTGGTGCGCAAGTAAGCCGTGTTGCCCGACACCAGCCCGTACTGGCTGCTCTGTGCCAAAGCGGTGGCGACGAGTTGCCCACGCGTGGCCACGTCGCGGCGCACATCCTGCTGGGCCAGGGTGTACAGCGTGGCCGTCACCGTCAGGAACATGACGCTGGCCGGCAGCACCGCGATGACCAACAGCCTGGTGGCGATGCCCTTCGTGCGCAGAAACGGGCGCGTCATCGGGCACGCCCTGGCGGCTGGTTGCCAAGCTGTCGCACCCGGTCACTCATGGGCACGCCCAAAGAGCGGGCCACGCTCTCGTTGACGATGACGCGCCAGTACTGCGGAAAGCGCGGCTCCGGCATCGGCCCTGAACCCGGCACGCCAGCGCCTTCGATCAACTCGACCAGGTCAGCGACCACATCGTCCACCGCGCAGTAGGCCGTGGCCAGGGTTCCGGCCACCACCGTGGCCGAAGAAAAGCCCACCACCGGCACACCACGGCGGTAGGTCGATTCCAGCAGCACCCGCAGTGTGTCGGGGGTGTAGAGCGTGCTGTCCGGCACGGCCAGCAGCACCTGCGCGCCACGCAAGCGGGTGAGCGCACGGGCCACATCGTCCGAAGGCGCCAGGCGCTCTACCAACAGCTCCAGGCCCACGCTGGCCGCCGCTTGCCGCAGTGGCCGCTCCAGGTAGGCCGACGCGTCGGACAAGAGCACGGCCACCGTGATGCGACTCTCGAAGATCGCCGCGATCAACTGGAGCTGCGCCAGCGGCGAGGCCTCCGCGTAGATCGCGGTGACCGTGCTGCGGTCGCGCCCAACATCTTGCGCCACCAGTTGCCGGTAGGCCTGACTGGACGTGAGCACGGACACCAGCGGGCTTTTGAGGCCGGCCTCCAGGGTTCGCCGCAAGGCCACGGGCCCAATGGACACGGTCATGGCCGGGTTTTTTCGCGCATCGAAGGCCAAGGGGTCGGCATCGGCCACCAGGGCCGGATAGCGATGCTTCAAGACCTGCAGGATCTGCCGTCCCGACGCGGCCTCGGGGTTGGTGATGATGCGCAACTCGCGCGGTGCGCCTGCGCCCGCGCCCGCGCCCTTCACGGCCGCATGGGCCACCGGCCCGACCAGCCAATGCCCCGCCCCAAAGCCTGCCAGCAGGCGCAGCGAATGACGGCGATGGGTGTCGTGCTTCACAGGGCCATCACCGGGCTAAAACGCCACACGGACTTGGCCGTGGATGCTGAGCTGCTGATCGTAGGAGGAAGTGAAGTAGCGCGTGACATCCTGGTAGGTGTTCACCGACGGGGTGTCCAGGTAGCGCAAGGTCAGCGACACCGCGCCGGGTTGCGCCCCCAGCCAGAATGAATGCGCCAGCGTCAGGTCGGTGCGCGCATACCGCACCTCGTGAACGCCATCGCCGCTGGCCGCATAGTGCGCCGCCGACACCCGCCACGCTGGCGACAGCGCCAGGCTCACACCCAGTGCACCGCTGTGCCGCGCGTACTGCGTCGTCTCTTCAATTGAGCTGGCCTGGCGGTTCAGCAAATAGCCATAGCTGGCCCACGTGGACCAACGCTCCGACAGGTCCCAATTGAGCTGCAGCTCGGCGCCGGTCAAACGAACTGATCCGGTGTTGTCGGGCGTGAAATCGATCGTGCTCAAACGCTCAGAAATCAGGTGGCTCAGGTGGTCGTCGAAGAGCCTCGCATCCAGGGTCAGGCCAATGCGCCGAAGCATGAGCAAGTAGCCCAGTTCACGCGACCAGATCTGCTCGCTGGACAGGCCCGAGTGGGCCTTGACGGCGGTGAACAAGCGCCCCGTGTTGGAGCCGTCAATCGGGATGCTCAAGTCCCGCAGGGTGTAGCTCCAGTTGGCACGCTCTTCAAAGAGGTCGGGCGTGCGCGTGCCCTTGGACACCACGGCGCGCACGGTCTGCTGATCCGACAAGCGCGCGTTGATGGCCAACCTGGGCGAGAAGGTGCTGCCGCTCAAGGAGTTCGATTCGCCATAGCCGCCCACGTTCGCCGTCAACCAGTCCAGCGGGCGGTACTCGGCGTGCCCGAACAACCACTGCACATGGTTGCTGACCGCCCCGCCAAAAAAGGTTTCACTGCTGGACCGCTGGTAACGCAAGCCCAGCCCCGCCACAAAGCGCAGTTGGTCGGACACAACCAAGGTGTCCTGCAATTCGATTTGGCTGCGCGACTCTGAACCATCCTGGTTAGCCCGCCCGCAGGTGCTGGTGGCCGCGGCCGCGAAGCCGCCCAGTCTGGCAACCCGGGCCAGGATCAGGCCGACCAGTTGATTGTCGCGAGCCGATGCGCCCGGGGGCAGCAACTGGCCCTGGAACAGGCCTTTGACGTAGTCGGGATTGGACTGGAACAGCTCGGCCACCTCGGGCCAATAAGCGGCTTGAGGCCAGCAGGAGGTCCAACGCTGCCGGGCCGAACTGGCGACGTGCGAAACGTTGACCTGGACCTCGTGAACCGATGACAGCGACTTGGTCCAGCGTCCACTGAACAAGGTGCTGTTGATCAGCCGATCCGGCGGGGTGGCCTGGAAGGGGTCGCCCATGCCTTCTTCGGCCTTGCCGCCCACATGGGCGACCTGCATGTCCAGCGAGGAGCCGTCACTCATCTCCTGCTGGGCGCGCAGGTTGAGGCGGTGGATGCTGGTGCTGTCATGGCCGGCGGCAATGGTCGAGCTGCGGTCGTAGCCGTGGTCATGCTGCGAACTGACCGTGGCCCGCACGCTGGTCGACCCCACCGTGGTGGCCAGGCGAACGGTGCCATCCAACATGCCATGCGATCCCGTCGTCATGGACACCAGGCCGCGCTCGACGTCCTTGGGGTGCTTGGTCAGGATGTTGACCACCGCCATCATCGAGTTGGGGCCGTAGGCGGACGAGTCCGGGCCCCGGATCACCTCGATCCGCTCGACATCGTCCAGCACCACCGGCAACAGGCTCCACTGCACTTGCGAGAACGCCGACATGTAGGCCGACACCCCATCGATCAGCACGTTCAGGCGGCGCGGGCTGATGGATTTGGTGCCGTGGAAGTTGACCCGGAAATCGTTGCCCGTGGCCTGCGACACCGCCATGCCGGGCACCAGGCGCAAGGCTTCCTCGATCCGGGTGATGCCGTAACGCCGCAGGGTGTCCGCCGTGATGACGGTGACGCTGGCAGGCACATCGGCCAGCGACTGGCGCAAGCGGGTGGGCGTGATCACCACCGGGTAGCTGACATCGCTCAGGTCAATGGCACTGTCGATGCCCTGGGCCTGGGCGTGCGCCGCGCCGCCAAAAACAAAGATGGCCGAAGCCATCTGAACAAGGTACTGCTTGGGAGTCATGAAGCGGCAACTCAGGGCTCGATGAGGCCGCACCGCACCGCCAACAAGGTGATGTCGGCGGGGCGGTGGATGCCCAGGTGGTCTTTGATCGACTGGCTGGTCGTGCTGATGGTTTTGGGCGAGAGGTTCATGCGCTCGGCGATCTCCACGTTGGTGAGGCCTTGCGCCATGAGCTTGAACACCTCGGCCTCGCGAGGCTGCAGCTTGGCCAGCGGCGACTCATCGCCCCGCACGCTCATCAAGGCCAGGCGCGTGGCGATGCTGGGCATGAACACGGTTTCACCTTGGTGCACCTTGACGATGGTGTCGGCCAACTCGGTGGGGTCGGTGTTCTTGGTGACGAAGGCCTTGGCGCCGCGCTTGTACGCCTCGCGGATGACCTCGTCCTGGTCGAACTGGGTGTAGATCACGACCTTGGCGGACGCCTGCCGGGCTTGCAGTTCTTGCAACACATCCAGCCCGCCAATGCCGCCATCGCCAAAACGCAGGTCCAGCACCAGCACATCGGGCTGCAAGGCCGCGAAGGTGTCCGCCACCGCCGCCGCCTGGCTGGCCGATCCCAGCACCCTCAAGCCGTGGCGAGCCAGCACGCTGGTCAGGCCCTCCACGATCAGCGGGTGGTCGTCGGCAATCATCACGCTGATGGGGGTCATGGCGGCTGCTTGAATGGTCATGGTCGGTTTTCAGGGCTGATTGGCATCATTGCCACCTGCGTACCATGAAACTGCTCGATGGTCGCACTGCACCGGTTTGGGTGTCGCCAGGATTCTATCGGGGCGCCAGAACGGCGCCTGCTTAACTTGAGCGATGGCAGAACCCCTCCCCTGAATGAGGGGTGGCCTGCGCGGCCAGCATTGACAATGCACGAGTTGCGCGCTTAGCATGCGCCAGTTGCTACTTAATGGTAGATAAACTGCATTTTTGTGGCAACTGCTCAGGGAAAAAATGCCTCCGCGCTGGTCGGTGGCATTCATCAGGGGTGGAACACCAGCAACCCGCCAAGGCATCGCTCAAGAATGTCCGGGTCGATTCGGTGTTCCACCCGCTTTTGGCGGATCAGCGCTCCAGCCGGATCCAGGTCGTCTTCAAATCGGTGTACTTGTCCAGCGCGTGCAGCGACTTGTCGCGCCCATTGCCCGACTGCTTGACGCCCCCAAACGGCACCGTCATGTCATCTTCGTCATACTGGTTGACGTGCACCGTGCCTGCGCGCAGGTGGCGCGCCACGCGGTGGGCGCGGTCAAGGTGCTGGGTCCACACGCTGGCCTGCAGGCCATAGCTTGAATCATTGGCCAGGGCCACGGCCTCGGCCTCGTCCTTGAAGCGGATCACGCTCAGCACCGGGCCAAAGATCTCATCCTGCGCGATCTTCATGTCGTTGCGCACGTGGTCAAAAATGGTGGGCTCGACGTAGTAACCCCCCGATTCCTGGCGAACGCGGTGCCCACCAATCACGCAGTTGGCCCCCTGTTGCTGCCCCGAGGCGATGTAGCCCAGCACCGACTCCATCTGGGCTTCGTCGACCAAGGCCCCCATGTTCGTGCTGGGCGACAAGGGATCGCCGGGCTGAAAGCGCGTGGTCTGGCCGGTCACGGCTGCCACCAGCACGTCGGCGATGGACTCGTGCACCAGCAAGCGCGTGGGCGCGTTGCACGACTCGCCCTGGTTGTAGAACACCGCCCCGGCCACGGTTTGCGCCGCCCGGTCTAGGTCGTCAAAGTCATCGAACACGATGAAGGCCGACTTGCCACCCAGCTCGTTGAACACGCGCTTGAGGTTGCTGCGGCCTGAATACGCCAGCATCTTGCGGCCCACGCGGGTCGAACCCGTGAAGCCCAGGGCGTCCACGTCCATGTGCAGGGCCAGCGCCTCGCCGGCCTCATCCCCATGACCCGGCACCACGTTGAACACGCCTTCAGGCAAACCGGCCTGCAACGCCAGTTCGGCCAGGCGCATGGCCGTCAGCGGGGATTTTTCAGAGGGCTTGAGCACGATGCTGTTACCCGTGGCCAGGGCCGGCCCGAGCTTCCAGGCCGACATCAGCATGGGGTAGTTCCAGGGCACGATGGCGCCCACCACGCCCACCGGCTCTCGTTGGATCAGGGCCAGCGAATTGGCCGGCGTGGGCGCGATCTCGTCATAGACCTTGTCGATGGCTTCGGCGTACCAGGCGATGCAGCGCGCCGCACCGGGCACATCAGCGTCCAGGCTGGACTGGATGGGCTTGCCCATGTCCAGGGTTTCGAGCAAGGCCAGTTCGTCTTTGTGCTGCAGGATGAGTTCGGCAAAACGTTGCAGCACGCGCTTGCGCACCGCCGGAGCCTGGCGCGACCACACGCCGCTGTCAAAGCTGCGCCGCGCGGCGGCCACCGCCAGATCGATGTCCACGGCCTGGCCCCGGCTGACCTGGGCCAGCAAGCGGCCGTCGATGGGTGATCGGCACTCGAAGGTCTCGCCGGTGACCGCGTCCACGCGCTGCCCGTTGACCAGGGCCCGCCCATCCAGTTTGATGTCCATGGCACGCCGATGCCATGATGAGGCCGTGGACAGGTCGGTGTTGGATGGTGTCATGGCGCAGCCTCCGGTATCAACGTGGCCCCCACTCTAGCCCACATTCAGGCCACAATCGCCCCCATCGCCAACTCCAGAAAAAGGCAGCGCAATGCCAGTGATCGTTGTCGCCAACCCCAAGGGTGGCGTGGGCAAGTCCACCCTGTCCACCAACATCGCGGGCCACCTGGCCCAGCTAGGTCACAGCGTGATGCTGG
Organism: Aquabacterium sp.; assembly: GCF_014378415.1. Taxonomy (GTDB): domain Bacteria; phylum Pseudomonadota; class Gammaproteobacteria; order Burkholderiales; family Burkholderiaceae_C; genus Aquabacterium. The sequence continues at coordinate 5,744 of NZ_JACMNS010000199.1, read as the reverse complement.
GCGACATCGACCGGCAGCAGTCGTCAAAGCTGTGGCTGCAACTGCGCCCCGCCAGCCTGGCCGCCATCCAGCCCTGGGAGGTGGACGAGCAGTTTTTGGCCAAGCCGCCCAAGGGCGTCACGCACGTGGTGCTGGACACGCCGGCGGGCCTGCACGGCAAGCAGCTCGACGCGGTGATGAAGATCGCCGACAAGGTGATCATCCCGCTGCAGGCCAGCGTGTTCGACATCTACCCCACGCGTGAGTTCATCGCCAAGCTGCACAAGGGGCGCCGCTCCGACAAGGTGCAGCTGGCCGTGGTGGGCAACCGCATCAAGGAGCACACCAAGGCCACGGAACACCTGCAGGAGTTTCTGGCCACGCTGGACGTGCCGGTGCTGACACTGCTGCGCGACACGCAGAACTACGCCCACCTGGCCGCGCATGGCCTGACGCTGTTCGACGTGGCGCCCACCAAGGTCGAGAAAGACCTCGCGCAGTGGGCGCCGTTGACAGCCTGGTTGAAGGGCTGAGGCCCCGGGCTTAGAAGCTGACCAGGACGGACGCGCCGATCAGCTGGTTGTCCTTCTTGTAGCTGCCGTTCTTGACGTCCAGGAACACGGGGCCGCTGGCGTGGTCCAGTCGGTACTCGAACTTGAAGGTGGTGTTCAGGTTGTAGAGGTAGCTCAGGCCGACGGTCAGGGCGCTGCGGTTGACGCCGTGTTCGGTGTCGTCCAGGGCGTCGATCAGGCCATCGCGGTTGGTGTCTGCCACGCCCAATCCATTGCGCTCATCGTTGCCGGTGTAGCCCAGCAAGCCGCCACCGTTCTTGCGGTTGTTGATGAAGTCGGCGCGCACGGTGCCTTCCAGGCGCGGCTGGAACTTGTAGGCCGCCAGGGCTGACAGGCCCCACCACTGGGCCGGGCGCAGGTTGATGTTGGCATCCGAAGTGATGGCGGCTTTGTCCTGCCGGCCGATGCTCCACTGCCCTTGCACGGTCCAATCGCCCCGGATAAAATAGGCATCGAACTCGAACAGATCGATGCGGGTGTCCCGGCCCTGGTCCTCAGGATGGACGTACGCCGGTGAGCCGTCGGGATTGAATGCGGGAGCGCCCCCATTGTCGATGGCCACCTCATCCGCCCTGAAGTTCATGGCCTTGCCATGCACACCCGCAAAGCCAAAACCCTGGAACTCGCCCTTGGCGTAATCCACCCGGTAAGCCACCGCAGGCGCGGTCTCACCCGCCGACCGCTTGCTGGCGTTCACATTGGCCAGCATCACCTTGGTCAGCCACTTGCCACTCGTCAATTCCAGGCCCGCGCCGGTGTAGGCCGTGGGCAAGGTGAAGTCGAACAGCAGGTTGTGCGTGATCAGCTTGTTCAGCGTGGGCTGCAAATACTCATAGCCCGACCAGTCCGGGATCTGCCCCGCGATCAGGCGCGTCTGCAAGTCGGTCAGGGGGATGGACACCGAGGCCTCTTGAATGGGCGAGTTGGTGTCGAACACCGAGCCCACGCCTCGGTTGGGCGCCAGGGTCAGGCGCCAGCGCGAGCCACCATCGGTCTCCTTGGTGAAGTCGATGACGGCGGCGCCAAAGTAGGAGTTGTCGTAGTTGTAGCCATCGCCCCCATTGCCCGTGTCCACCCGGTTCAGAAACTGAAACCCCGCCCGGTCCTGGCGCTGGTTGTAGATGAAGGTCGGGTCCATGTAGCCGCTGATCTTCAGGTTCTTCAGACCCAGTGCGTCGCGCGCGTCTTCCATGGCCTCGGTCTTGACCGTGATGCGGTTGAAGTCTTGCTGCTGCTCTACCGTCATGCCTTGCGGGATCTCCGTGATCTTGGCGTCTTGCGCTTCCAGCTTCTTTTCCAGCTCGGCCATGCGCGATTTGAGCGCTTTCAACTCATTGAGGATGTCTTCGTTGACCCCGGCGCGGGCCAGGGTGGGAAAGGCCAGGCAAACGGCCAGGGCGACGGGCAGCAGGGCCAGGCGTGTGGGGCGGATCATGGGCAAAACCTCCTTGAAAGATGGGTGTATTCGTTGAAATCCAAATTCAGGACCGGGCCGCTTGCGCCAGCTCGCGGGCGCGGCGGCGCTCGGTGCGGGCCAGGGCATAACTGCCCCCGACCACGGCCAGCGACACCACGGCGATCACCACGGTGGCCACGGCGTTCACGCTGGGATCGACCCCCAGCTTGGCGCGCGAAAAAATCACCAGGGGCAGGGTCGTGGAACCCGGCCCGGACAGGAAGGCCGCCAGCACCACGTCGTCCAGCGACAAGGTGAAGGTGAGCAACCAAGCCGACAGCAGGGCTTGCGAGATCATGGGCAGGGTCACCAGGTAGAAGACTTGCGCAGGCCGCGCGCCCAGGTCCAGCGCGGCTTCTTCCAGCTGCGGGTTCAAGCCCTGCAGGCGCGCCTGGATCACCACGGTGGCGTAGGCCATGCCCACCAACAGGTGGCCGGCCCAGATGGTGCCCATGCCCCGCTCGGGCACGCCCAGCCAGCGCTGGATCGACACCAGCATCAACAGCAGCGACAAGCCCACGATGACCTGCGGCATCACCAAGGGCGCGTTGACCATGCCAACCATCAAGGTGCGGCCCAGGAAGCGCTTGTAGCGCACCAGGGCCACGGCGGCCAAGGTGCCCAGCACCACGGCGGCCGTGGCGCTCATGAAGGCGATGCGCAAGGACAGCCACAGGCCTTCCAGGATCTCGCGGTCGTGCGTCAGCTCGACAAACCACTTCAAGGTGGCACCACCCCACACCGTGGGCAAGGGCGAATCATTGAAGGAGTAGGTGACCAGCGCCACGATGGGCAAGTACAGGAAGGCGAAGACGGCGGCCAGCCAGCCTCGCGACAACCAGGTGTGGCGCTTGTTGATGCCGCTCATGCGCGGGCCACTTGCGAATCGGCCTTGGCCTTGCTGAACAGGGCCAGCGGCACGAGGATCAGCAGCACCATCACCACCGCCAAGCTGGAAGCCATGGGCCAGTCGTTGTTGGCGAAGAACTCGTCCCACAGCACGCGGCCGATCATCAGGGTTTGCGGGCCGCCCAACAGCTCAGGCACCACGTATTCGCCCACGCAAGGGATGAACACCAACATCGAACCGGCCAGGATGCCCGCACGCGACAGCGGCACGGTCACCGTCCAGAAGGCCACCCAAGGCGAGGCCCCCAGATCGTGCGCGGCCTCCAACCATCGGCCATCCTGCTTGGACAGGTTGGCGTACAGGGGCAGGATCATGAAAGGCAAGTAGGCGTAGACCAGGCCCAGCACCAGTGAGAAGGCCGAGTTCAGGTATTGGCCCGGCCCAGCGGTCACCCCGAAGGCCATCAACACTTGGTCCACGTGCAAAGCATTGAGCAGCACGGCCACCCAGCCACCCTCGGCCAACAGGCCTTTCCACGCGTACACGCGCAGCAAAAATGAGGTCCAGAACGGCAGCAGCACCATCAGCAGCAAGGCGGGTTGCACACTCTTGTCCGCACGCGCCAAGAAGTAGGCAAAGGGATAGCCCAGCAACAGGCACACGCCCGTGGTGATGGCGGCGTACTTCAGGCTGGCCAGGTAGGTTTTGACGTACAGCGCGTCCTGCGCCAGGAAGGCGTAGTTGGACAGCTTGAAGCCACCCAGTTGGCCGGCCATGTCCATGTCCGACACGCTGATCTTCAGCACGATCAAAAACGGCAGCATGAAGAACAGCAGCAACCACGCGAGCGGGATGCCGATGATGGTGCGGTCAAGCGCTTTCATGGTGCGGCCTAGCAGGTCAGCACCACTTGGGCGCAAGGCAACCACCAGGCCCATGCCAAGTCGTCCTGCGCCAAGGTGTCGTCAGGGTGGCGCTCGGTGTTGCTCTGGCTCACCTTCAGGGTTTGGCCGCTGGGCAGTTGCAAGTGGTAGACCGTGTAGCTGCCGAAGTAGGCGATGTCGCGCACGCGGCCTTGCACCTGCTTGAGGGGCACCAGTGCTTGCGCTTGCGGCAACTGGCGCGCCAAGCGGATTTTTTCAGGGCGCACGGCCACCGCCACGCCATCGACCCCGTCCATCACATTGACGTTGCCAATGAAGTCGGCCACGAAGCGGGTGGCGGGGTTCTCGTAGACCTCACGCGGTTCGCCCACTTGCAGGATGCGGCCTTCGCTCATCACGGCGATGCGGCTGGCCATGGTCATGGCCTCTTCCTGGTCGTGGGTCACCATCACACAAGTCACGCCCACAGATTTGAGGATGTGCACCAGCTCGATCTGGGTTTCTTCGCGCAGCTTTTTATCGAGTGCGCCCAAGGGCTCATCGAGCAACAGCAAGGAAGGCTGACGCGCCAGGCTGCGGGCCAAAGCCACTCGCTGCTGTTGCCCCCCCGACAACTGGTGCGGCTTGCGCTGCGCGAACTGGCCCAGTTGCACCAGCTTGAGCATGGCCTCGACGCGGTCGGCAATTTGCGCCTTGGGCAGGCTTTCGCGCTTGAGGCCAAAGGCGATGTTGCCCCACACGCTCAGGTGCGGGAACAGCGCGTAGGACTGGAACATCATGTTCAGCGGCCGCTCGTGCGGCGGCAGCTTGACCAGGTCTTGCCCCTTCAAATGGATGCGGCCCGAGGTCGGCGTCTCGAAGCCCGCCAGCATGCGCAGCAGCGTGGACTTGCCGCAGCCACTGGAGCCGAGCAAGGCAAATATTTCGCCCTGCTTGATCTCCAGGCTGACATGATCAACCGCCCTGAACGCCGCGCCACCCGCGCTGGCGCCAAAGTCCTTGACGACCTCTTGAATGCTTAAGAACGCAGTCACAGGCCCGTCTTGAAGGAGGTGTAGATGCGTGTCATCTGGCGGCGCAGATCGTTGTTGACGGCCTCGGGCATGGCCATCTTCTTCATGTCCGACTCGGAGGGGAACACCGCCGGATCATTGGCCACCTCGGGCTTGAGCAGCTTGCGCGAGGCCAGGTTGGGGTTGGCGTAAAACACCTTGTTGGTCAGCCCCGCGTGCACCTCGGGCCGCATGATGTAGTTGATGAACTTGTGCGCGTTGTCGGGGTGCGGTGCATCGACCGGGATCACCATGGTATCCATGAACACCACGCCGCCTGTCTTGGGGATCAGGGTCTGGATGTTCTGGCCGGTCTTGCCTTCGATGGCGCGGGCCCGGGCGATGTTCATGTCACCCGACCAGCCCAGCGCCAGGCAGATCGAGCCATTGGCCATGTCATTGATGTAGCCCGACGAGCTGAACAAGGTCACGTAAGGACGGATGGCCTTGAGCATGGGGGCCACGGCCTGGTAGTCGGCGATGTTCTTGCTGTAGGCGGGCTTGCCCATGTAGTGCAGCGAGGCGGGGATGACCTCGCTGGCGGCATCAAGAATCGACACGCCGCAGCTTTTGAGTTTGCTGATGTACTCGGGCTTGAAGACCAGGTCCCAGGCGTTGTCAGGCAGGGGCATGCCGCCCAAAGCAGCCTTGACCTTGTCGACGTTGATGCCCACCGTGGTGAAGCCCCACAGCCAGTTGGCCATGTACTGGTTGCCCGGGTCGAGCTTGGCCAGTTGCGCCTGAAAAGCCGGGTCGAGGTTCTTCAGGTTGGGCAGCTTGGATTTGTCGAGCTTTTGCAGCAAGCCGCCATCGGCCTGCATCTTGGCCCAGTAGGACGAGGGCATGACCACGTCATAGCCCGTCTTGCCGGCCACCAGCTTGGCGTGCACCACTTCGTTGCTGTCGAAGTTGTCGTAGCGCACCTTGATGCCGAACTCCTTCTCGAAGTTG
>NZ_JACMNS010000198.1 GCF_014378415.1 Aquabacterium sp. | reverse complement strand
GCGGTTGCTGGCCGTGGTCTTGGACAGCGCGTGCTTGTCGCCCTTGACCAGCACCCAAAAGCCCATCACCGCGGTGATGCAGCCGGCCGAGACCCAGGCAAACAGCAGCGCGAACAGGCCGATCTGTATCCACTGCAGCAAGGGGTGTTCGTAGGTGGGTTGCGAGTAAGCCAGCACCGTGGTGGCCAGCACCGTGCTCAAGGCGATCAGGGCGATCAGCACGCGGCGGCGCAGTCGCGCGGCCTGCTCCCACGCGGCGGGGGCCACGCCCGTGTTGGCCGTGGTCGCATCAACCACTGGGCCACGGCCCTTGACGGCATCGACCAGGCCACGCGTGAAGCCGCGCCAGGGTTGCGCCACCATCGCGCCCCGGGCGTGCAGCGGCATGCTGGGGCCGAAGGCGCTCACGCCCTTGGCTGGCCGGGGCGCACTGCTCATTGGGGAGGAATGACGTTGGTCCATGTCTCGCTCACTGTGACGTTGCCGTGTTGCAAAAAGGCGCGCAGTTCGACGGGTTGCGTGTCTTTGACCTGTTTGACCTTCAAGGTCATGCGCCAGGTGCGGTTGCCCCCGTTGCGGTAAAGATTGCGTTCCACGATCTCGCCGTTGGCATCGCTGCTGACGATGGCTTTGAGGGCGGCGTCGGCGGGCAGCTTGTCCAGCGCGGGGCCGGTGAACTCGACCAGGTACTGGTGCTCATTGGCGGCCAGCGCAACCAGGCCCTGGCCCACGCGCGATTGCGTCACCCAGGCGGTGGGCGGGCGTTGCTGCTGCTCGCTTTGCCAGCGCATCTGGTAGGACAGCTTCAGGGGCTGGCCAGCGGTGGGCAGCTTGGCGGGCACCCAGTAGGCGACCACGTTGTCGTGGGTTTCATCAGGCGTGTTCAGTTGCACGAGTTCGACGCGGCCCGGGCCCCAGTCGCCTTGCGGCGTGACCCAGGCGCTGGGGCGGCGGTCGTAGCGCGCTTCGGCGTCTTCATAGCTGGCGAAACTGCGGTCGCGCTGCATCAGGCCAAAACCGCGCAGGGACTTCATCGCGAACGAGGTCGTCAGCGTCTGCTTGGGGTTAATCAGGGGGCGCCACAGCCATTCGCCCTCGCCGGTGGCGACCATCAGGCCATCGGAGTCGTGCACCTCGGGGCGGAAGTCGCCACGGCGCGGTTGGTTCTCGCCCGACAGGAACATGCTGGTCAAAGGCACCGCGCCGAAGGTGGCGACGGGGCCACGCAGGTACAGCTGAGATTGCACGTCGGTGATGGTGTCAATGCCGGGCTTGACCTCGAAGCGGTAGGCCCCGGTGGCGCGGGGCGATTCCATCAAGGCGTAGACCACGATCGACTTGGACTTGGCCTTGGGCTTCTCGATCCAGAACTCTGAGAAGCGCGGGAACTCTTCGCTTTGGCCGCCCACCGTGTCGATGGCCAGGCCGCGCGCCGACAGGCCGTGGTGCTGGTTCGCGCCGATCGCCCGGAAGTAGCTGGCGCCCAAAAAGACGACGACCTCGTCCTTGTACTTGGCGGTGTTCATGGGGTAGTGCACGCGAAAGCCGGCGTAGCCCACATCACCCCAGGTTTGGGGCGACAGCTTGTTCTGCCCGTAGTCGAAATCGTCGCGGTTGAAGGCGAGGTGGCGAACCTCACCCTTGGCCGTGATTTCGTTGATCAACACCGGCTGGTTCTGCAGCTTGCCCAGGTGGAAGAACATCAGCTCGAAGGGCAACTTGTCCTGGCGCCACAGGGCGCGCTCGGGCTTGAAGCGGATGTCGCGGACCTGGTCGTAGCTCAGGGCCTTCAGCTCGTCGGGCAGGGTGGATGGGCGGGGCGCGTAGGGCTTGGCGGCCAGTTGCTTGGCCTGGGTGGCCACGTCTTTCAAATCGAAGGCTTGAACCTGGCCCGAGCCTGCCAGCAAGGCGGCGCCCGCCAACACCCAGCCGGGCAGCGTGCGGGCTGTCCAAGCGGCGGGGCGTGAGGCGGCGGTGTCCATGCGGTGGTCCAAGGCGATTGCAAAAAGAGTGGGCCTGGGCCCCTCGTTCGCAATGCGCGTGCCACGCTGAAAAACCTTTGTGAATCAACAGCTTGGTGATGGGCCGTCGCCAAACTCATCAAAAATGCCGCACTGCAGCAGCCAAAGCGTCGGGCCAGCCCGACAAGCACCTCGGTAAGAGGTGCCAAGTGCTTGATTCACAAAGAGAAAAGCTTGTCGCTATTCGGCGACAGGGCCATCGGTGCGGAACACGCCCGGGGTCAGGCCATGCTTTTGCAGCAGGCGGTAGAACTCGGTGCGGTTGCG
>NZ_JACMNS010000197.1 GCF_014378415.1 Aquabacterium sp. | reverse complement strand
GAACGTTTGGCGGCGGTGCGTGCCCATGAGATTTTGGACACGGCGCCCGAGGCTGAATTTGACGCCTTGGCCAGGTTGGCCGCGCAATTGGCCGGTGTGCCTTTGGCTTGGGTGGCCTTCATTGGCGAAGACCGGCTGTGGTGCAAATCAAGCCTGGGCCTGGATGGCAGTGAATGGCACCAAGGCTTGAGCTTGGAGGATGCGGGCGGCCTGCATGGGGCCGTGGCGTGTCAGGATCTGAAATGTGATTTGCGCTTCGAAGCGCACGCCTGGGTGGCCGGCGAGCCAGGCTTGCGGTTTTATGCGGGGGCGCCCATCGTGGATGCGGGCGGGCATGCCTTGGGCACCATCGCGGTCGCGGACATTCAGCCTCGAACCTTCACCGATGGACAGATGTCAGCCCTGCAAGACCTGGCCACGCTGGCCATGGCCGTGCTCGACGGTCGCCAACGGGCGCGCCAGCTCAGCCACTTGGCCAAGACGGACCACCTCACGGGCATCGCCAACCGGGCCCAATTTGACCTGGCGCTGGACGTGGAGATACGCCATTCCATGCGGGCTGGCGAGCCTTTTGCCGTGTTGTGCATGGACCTGGACGGCTTCAAGGAGATCGTCGGTGGCTTTGGCCACGCGGCGGGCGATGCGGTGCTGTGCGAAGTGTCGCGCCGCCTGAACCAGCAGGTTCGCCTGGGCGATGTGCTGGCCCGACTGGGCAGTGACGAGTTTGGCGTGGTGATGCGCCATGGCGCCAAGGATTCTGCCGAGGTGCTGGCCAAGCGCATCGTGCGATCGGTGTGCCAGCCCATCACTTTGCCCACCGGCGACGCGGTGGGCGTGGGCATCTCGGTGGGCATCGCGGCCTACAGCGACGAGGTCGAATCGGTGCGGTCCTTGCTGGCCCAGGCCGACCAGGCCCTGTACGAGGCCAAGAAGCAGAACGAGCGCCGCTGGAAGATGTTTGTCGGCGGGCGCTGAGCTTGTTTCAATGTGCCTGGATGGAGGCGTTGCCCGCAGCGATGGGGTCGCCGGTGCGGTTGAAGGTCTCCAGCCAGACCGCGTAGCCGTGCATTTGTCCGGTTTGCCAGGGGTGGAAGCCGGGCTTGAAATAGGCCATGAAGTGGCCCAGGATGGGCATGTACAAGCCGCCTGGTTTGTACAACCACCACAGGCCCTTGGCCATCAGGCCGGTGCGCTTGAAGATGCCAAAGCCATCGGCCTTGAGCATGCGGTTGATGACCAGGAAGGTGCCGATCGGAAAGCCGATGGTGGCAAGGATCAGCGCGAACACGCGGTGCATGTAGCCCACCTTGGCGACCTTCTGCATCACGTCAAAAGCCACGGCTTTGTGCTCAACCTCTTCAATGGCGTGCCAGGTGTACATGGCGCGGATGCGCGGGTCGGCCTTGTCCATGACCTTGGCGGCTTCGAAGCCATGGGCCATCAGCGCGGTCATGTGTTCAAAGGCGGCGGTCAGGGCCAGCGTGTGCGACTTGGGCAGGACCTTGCGCAGAACCCTAAATAGCACGAACACGGTCAGCTTCTCGATCAAATCGACGTCAACGCCCTGCGCCTTGACGCGGTTGTTGAACTGGCGGTGCACGATGCCGTGCTGGCCTTCCTGACGTGTGAAATCCTTGACCTCGGCCAGCAGCTTGGGGTCGGTGATCTGGTCGCGATAGTCGCGCACGCACGAGATGAAGAAGCGTTCGCCTTCGGGGAAGAAGGTGGACATGGCGTCGAAGAAGCGCGACTTGAAAGGGTCGTTGTCGAGCCAGAAGCGGGGGATGTCGCCGTCGAGCCCGAAATCGAGATTTTCACGCGGGACGATGGGGTGTTCAGTCGTGGTGTTCATCATTAAAGGCCCAGTTGCTTGGCGATGATCTCGTTCATGATTTCGTGTGTGCCGCCGCCGATGGACAGGATGCGGTTGTCGCGGAACAAGCGCTCGACCAGCGATTCGCGCATGTAGCCCATGCCGCCGAAGATCTGCACGGCCTCGTAGGTGACGTAGTCGGCCACGTCGGTGGCGAAGTTCTTGGCCATGGACACTTCGGTGATGGCGGGCTTGCCTGCCTGCATTTGTGCGGCGCAGCGGTACGAGTATTCACGGGCGATGTTCACGCGCGTGGCCATCTCGGCCAGCTTGTGGCGGATGACCTGGTGCTTGGCCAGGGGCTTGCCAAAGGTCTCGCGGGTCTTGACGTAGGCCAGGCATTCTTCCAGCGCCAGTTGCGCGGTCATGTAGGCCATCACGGCCAGGGCCAGTCGCTCGGCCTGGAAGTTCATCATGATGGTCAGGAAACCAGAGTTCTCGGGGCCCAACAGGTTGCCCACGGGTACGCGGCAATCACTGAAGAACAGCTCGGCGGTGTCAGAGGCCCACCAGCCCATCTTCTTGAGCGGCTGGCCGACCGAGAAGCCCGGTGTGTCGCGGTCGATCAGCAGCAAGGAGACGCCCGCGTAGCCGGCCTCGCCGGTGCGCACGGCCACGGTGTAGTGGTCGGCGCGCGTGCCCGAGGTGATGAAGGTCTTGGCGCCGTTGACGATGTAGTGGTCGCCATCCTTGACCGCGCGCGTGCGCAGGTTGGCCACGTCGGAGCCGCCACTGGGTTCGGTGATGGCCAGGGCGGCGATCTTCTGGCCGCTGAGCACGCCAGGGACCACGCGCTGCTGCAACTCTTTGGAGCCCACGCGCCACACAGGCGGCAGGCCGATGTCGAGCGAGCCCAGGCTGGCGACCAGGCCGCCGGAGCCGCTGCGCATCAGCTCTTCGCTGACGGCGAGTTTCAGAAAGACATCGTGCTCACCAGCGCCACCCAGGGCCTCAGGGTGGCCGATGCCCAGCATGCCCAGCTCGGCCAGTTGCTGGTAAAGCTGGCGAGGGAAGGTGCCGGCCTCTTCCCAGTCGTTGATGTGGGGCTTGATGGCCTGGTCAACGAAGCGCTTGGTGGCTTGGCGGGCCTGGCGGTGCGTGTCGTTGAAATAGTCGACGAACAGGGATGAGTCGGTCATGGTTTGATGGTCCAGGGCTGGCGGGTTTGCTCGCCAGTGAACAAGGGGTGTTGTTGCGCTTCCGCCAGCGTCAAAACGGGCGTGACGCAGGCGTCGACGTCGGCGAAGCGCTCGGTCCATTGCGACAAGGGTTGCGTGGCGACCAAGGCGGCCACCTGATCACGCAAATGCTTGGATTCGGGCGAGTTGGGCATGAGGCCGCGTTGCCAGTGCTGCATGACCCAGGCGGGGCGGCCCAGCACTTCGCAGGTGGCTTTCCAGAACTTGTGTTCCAGCGAGCCGATGGCCAGTGAGCGGCCATCTTGCGTGGTGTAGAGGTTGTAGCAGGGCAGGGCGCCGTTGAGCAGGTCTTCACGCGCGCCGGGCGGCTTGCCCAGCATGGGCGCGAGCATGGCGCTGGTGGCTTGTGGCATGACCTGGTGGGCCCACAGGCCGTGGGTCATGCTGACGTCGACATGGCAGCCAGTGCCGCTGTGTCGGGCCTTGAACACCGCCGCCAGGATGGCGATGCAGGCCATGGAACTGCCGCCCGCCAGATCGCCCCATTGGATGTTGGACAAGGTGGCTTCGCCCTGCGCGCTGCGCATCTGGTCGAGCGCGCCGGACATGGCCATGTAGTTCAGGTCATGGCCCGCGCGGTGCGACCACAGGCCTTGCTGGCCGTAGCCCGTGATCGAGCACATCACCAGGCGAGGATTGATCGCCTTCAGGCTTTCGAAGGCCAGGCCCATGCTGGCCATGATGCCGGGCCGAAAGCCTTCGAGCAGCACATCGGCATTCGTCAACCAATCGCGCAATTGCGCGAGATCAGCTTCGGCCTTGAAGTCCAGCGTTCGGCATTCCTTGCCATCGTTCAATGATTTGAACAGCGGCCCCAGCGCGCGCGCCGGGTCGCCTTCAGGTGGCTCGACCTTGATGACCTCAGCCCCCAGGTCCGCCAGCATGCGCGTGGCGAAGGGGCCGGGCAGGTTGCGCGTGAGGTCGATCACACGCAAGCCTGACAGCAGGGGGCTGCCGCCGATCATGCGCGGGCGTCTTCCGAGTCTTCGAAACGTCCGCCTTCTTGCGCCTGCTTGACGACGATGGCGGCGGGCTCGAAGCGGGGGCCATATTTCGCGGCCAGCTCGCGCGCACGCAGGGCGAACTGCTTGGCGCCCATGGCATTGATGAACTGCAAGGCACCGCCCTGGTGGGGCGCGAAACCCCAGCCGAAGATTGAGCCAATGTTGGTGTCGGCCACCGAACGCACGACCTTCTCTTCATAGCAGCGGGCGGCTTCGTTTGCTTGGGCGTACAGCAGGCGGTCCACCAGCTCTTGCTGCGAAGGCTGATCAGCCACGGGCGGGTAGACCTGCAGCAGACCGGGCCACAGCGACTTCTCTTTGCCGCTGTAGTCGTAGAAGCCCTTGCCGGCCTTCTTGCCAATGCGCTCGTGCTCGCCACCGATTTTTTGCACCACGGCAAAGCCAGGGTGGATGGCGGGCAGCAAGCCGCCTTCGGCGATCAGGTCTTTCTTGGTGGTCTCGGCGATGTACAGCGACAGGCTCAGCGAGACTTCATCCTGCAAAGCCAGTGGCGGCATGGGCATGCCCGCCTTCATGCCGGCCACTTCGATGGAGCGGGGGTGGATGCCTTCGGCCAGCATCGCCATGCCTTCCATGATGTAGGTTGTGAACACCCGCGAGGTGTAGAAGCCGCGCTTGTCATTGACCACGATGGGCGTCTTGCCGATCTGCAGCACGTAGTCGAAGCCGCGCGCCAGGGTCTCGTCGCT
>NZ_JACMNS010000196.1 GCF_014378415.1 Aquabacterium sp. | reverse complement strand
TCGGATGAGTTTCTGGCTTTGCTGAAGTCGTAGCGCTGGGTCAAAACCCCCTCCACAGGAGGAGTGCCTTGAAGGGGGCGTCTGGCTAGGCTGCCCGAATTGAAATCAATCAGGGAGCCCAGTCATGACAAACTACGTGCGCGCCAACAACCTTGATGCGTTGGCGTTGGCCGCATGAGGCATCGGTTGATGCGGGCCATGTTGACCACGCGATGTGCGGCAGTGATGGGGGCGTTGCTGGTTTGCGGCTCACCGGCCTCGACCTGGGCCAGGAAGGTGTGCCATGAAGCGCATGAGCAGGTATCGCTCACCGGGCGCTTGGCGCACCAGACCTTTGCTGGCCCGCCGAACTACGAAAGCGTGCGCCGGGGTGATGCCCGCGAGGTCATGCCGGTGTTGCATTTGACACGGGCTTTGTGTGTTCGGGCACCGGGTGTAGATGACCATCGGCTGAGGAACCGCGACATTAAGACCGTGCAGTTGCTGGACACCGATGATCTCGTGCCCTCAGCGGCAAAGCATGCCTACCGTGTGAGGGGCCGCCTGATGTTTGCAGAAAGCGGCCACCATCATGTGCCGGTGCTGCTGGAGGTCGATCGCATCGAGGATCTGGCGGGGCAGCACTGACACCCCGTCCACCACGCTCACATCAACGCGGTTTCTTGCTCCCAATGGCCTTGTGGGCCATGCCGCCACCCACGCTTTTCACTGAGCGGGTGGGCGATGCGCTGGCGCCTGTCTCGCGCGGGGGCAGGCCGGTGTGCTGCGTCAGGATGCGGCCCTTGGTCACGGGCGACGTTTTCATGGCCCCGGTGGGGGTCGAGTTCTTGCGGCGCGCGGTCTGGTAGCTGCCGTCCAGCACCGGCTGGTAGGTCGGGATCAGGTGGTGCTTTCCATTGCCGATCAGGTCGGCGCGGCCCATGGTCTTCAAAGCTTCGCGCAGCAAGGGCCAGTTGTTGGCATCGTGGTAGCGCAGGAAGGCCTTGTGCAAGCGGCGGCGGCGGTCACCGCGCACGATGTCGACGGTCTCACTGTCGCGGGTGACCTTGCGCAGCGGGTTGCGACCGGTGTGGTACATCGCCGTGGCGGTGGCCATGGGCGAGGGATAGAAGGTCTGCACCTGGTCGGCCTTGAAGCCGTTGCGCTTGAGCCAGATGGCCAGGTTCATCATGTCTTCGTCGCTGGTGCCCGGGTGGGCGGCGATGAAGTAGGGGATGAGGTACTGCTTCTTGCCGGCCTCTTCGCTGAACTTCTCGAACAGCTGCTTGAAGCGGTCATAGCTGCCGATGCCCGGCTTCATCATCTTGGTGAGCGGGCCCTGCTCGGTGTGCTCGGGCGCGATCTTGAGGTAGCCGCCCACGTGGTGGGTGACCAGCTCTTTGATGTACTCGGGTGATTTGATGGCCAGGTCGTAACGCAGGCCCGAGCTGATCAAAATCTTCTTGACGCCCTTCAAGGCCCGCGCGCGGCGGTACATCTTGATGAGCGGGCCGTGGTCGGTGTTCAGGTTGGAGCACACATCGGGGTAGACGCACGAGGGCTTGCGGCAGGCGGCCTCGATCTCGGGCGATTTGCAGCCGATGCGGTACATGTTGGCCGTGGGGCCGCCCAAGTCGGAGATGACCCCGGTGAAGCCTTTCACGCTGTCGCGGATGGCTTCGATTTCCTTGATGACCGAGTCTTCGCTGCGGCTCTGGATGATGCGGCCTTCGTGCTCGGTGATCGAGCAGAAGGTGCAGCCGCCGAAGCAGCCGCGCATGATGTTGACGCTGAAGCGGATCATCTCCCACGAGGGGATTTTGGTGGCGCCGTCATGGCCGCCGTTCTCGTCGGCATACGCGGGGTGGGGCGAGCGGGCGTATTGCAAGTCAAACGTGAAGTCCATCTCGGCCGTGGTGAGCGGGATGGGCGGCGGGTTGATCCACACGTCGCGGTGGCCGTGGGCCTGCACCAGGGCGCGCGCGTTGCCGGGGTTGGTTTCCAAATGCAGCACGCGGTTGGCGTGGGCGTATAGAACCGAGTCGCTCTTGACCTGTTCGTAAGACGGCAGGCGGATCACGGTGCGGTCGCGCGGCGGCATGTTGATTTTGCCGGTGGGCTTGACCACGCTCAGGGGGTTGCGCACGAAGGCGATGGGCTTGACGCCGCTGCCCATGGCGGCGGCCATGCCGCTGTTGCCATCGACTTTGCCGCCATCGACCAGGACCGGAGCGGGCGGGCCACCGGCCTTGGCGGCATCTTCCTTGGCGCAGGTGGTGCCCTGGGCCTCGGCCTGCTCGGACGTCGATTGGTAGGGGTTGATGTGTTCGTCAACACGGCCGGGCATGTCGACATCGGACGAGTCGAGCTCGAACCAGCCGGCGGCTGTGGGGTCGTTGGTGCGGCGCATGAAAGCGGTGCCGCGCACGTCGGTGATCTGCTCGATGGGCTCTCTGGCGGCCAGGCGGTGCGCGATCTCGACGATGGCGCGCTCGGCGTTGCCGTAGAGCAGCAGATCGGCCTTGGCATCGGCCAGGATGGAGCGGCGGACTTTGTCTTGCCAGTAGTCGTAGTGCGCGATGCGGCGCAGCGAGCCTTCGATGCCGCCCATGATGATGGGCACGTCGTTGTAGGCTTCCTTGCAACGCTGCGCGTAGACCAGCGAGGCGCGGTCGGGGCGGCTGCCGCCTTGGCCGCCGGGGGTGTACACGTCGTCGCTGCGGATCTTGCGGTCGGCCGTGTAGCGGTTGATCATCGAGTCCATGTTCCCGGCGGTGACGCCATAGAACAGGTTGGGCTTGCCCAGCACCTTGAAGGGGTCGGCGCTCTGCCAGTCGGGTTGCGCGATGATGCCCACGCGAAAGCCTTGCGCCTCCAGCATGCGGCCAATCACGGCCATGCCGAAGCTGGGGTGGTCCACGTAGGCGTCACCGGTGACGATGATGATGTCGCAGCTGTCCCAGCCGAGCGCAGTCATTTCGTCCCGGCTCATGGGCAAATACTTGGCCGTGCCAAAACGCTTGGCCCAGTACGGGCGGTAGCCGTTCAGGGTTTTTTCAGCTTTGGGGACGGTGATGGGCGAGGCGGTGGCAGACATGGCGGAGGGCGCTAACGGAAGGGCAACCCTCTATTGTCCACTTTTAGGGCAAATCCATGGCCCTATTTTGAGTAGGGTGGTTGCCCGGAGCCCGCCGTCAGGGTGTGCGGTGCGTGTTTTTGTAGGTGTCGATCAAGGTTTGCAACAGCTCGACGGTGGGGGCGCTGGACAGCTTGTCGGCGATGATCTTGATGTCTTCCACCGGCAGATCCCACCATCGCAACTGGCCCAGCAGCTCGCGGATGTCGGCCTCGAACCTGAATTTCACGTGCTTGGCGGGGTTGCCGCCCACGATGGCGTAAGGCTCGACGTCCTTGGCCACGACGGCGTAGGCACCGATGACGGCGCCGTCGCCGATGGTCACGCCCGACATGATGGTGCTGTGGTGCCCGAGCCAGACGTCGTTGCCGATGACCACATCACCCTTGGTGGCGGGGTGGCCCTTGATGTGCATGCCACCCAGTTGCTCCTGGAACACGTGCCCGAAAGGGAAGGTGGTGATCCAGTCGGTGCGGTGGTTGCCACCCAGGAAGACGGTGATGTTGGAGGCGATGGAGCAGAAGCTGCCCATGCTGAACGAGGCCCCTTCGCCCCATTGGTGGATGGACAGGTAGTGCGTGCCGTAGCTGAACCGCCCGTATGAGATCTTGCTGTTCCCGATCACACCGTAGCGGGGCAGGCTGGGGTCAATGGCGGTCATGTTGGGGGGTGTCCTGTTCTCGCGGGATGGCAGCTTTATACACGGGGGGCTCTGGGGTTCAGAGCTCGTTCAGGAAGCGAACTTTGACCTTTTTGCCCTTCACTTTGCCGGCCGACAGCTGGCTGACGGCTTGGCGGGCAATGCTGCGCTCTACCGCCACATAGGTGTGGAAGTCGTTCACGTTGATCTTGCCGATTTGCGCGCCGGTGAAGCCCGCCTCGCCGGTCAGGGCACCCAAGACGTCGCCGGGGCGGATCTTTTCCTTGCGGCCGCCCAGGATCTGCAACGTGATCATCGGGGGCAGCAGGGGCTCGCTGCTGGCGGGCGTCAGTTCGCTGACCGGGTGCCATTCAGACTGTTTGCCCTGTGCCACTTCGATGTTGCCGACGCGGCCCATCTCGTTCATCGTGGCCAGGTTGAGGGCCCAGCCGTTTTGATCGGCGCGGCCCGTGCGGCCGATGCGGTGCACGTGGATTTCGGTGTCGGGCGTGATGTCGACGTTGATGACGGCTTCCAGTTGCGCGATGTCGAGGCCGCGCGCGGCCACGTCGGTGGCCACCAGCACCGAGCAACTGCGGTTGGCAAATTGGATCAGCACCTGGTCGCGGTCACGTTGCTCCAGGTCACCGTGCAGGGCCAGGGCTTCGATGCCTTGGGCCTTGAGCACATCGACCAGGTCGCGGCATTGCTGCTTGGTGTTGCAAAACGCCAAAGTGCTGACGGGGCGGTAGTGCTGCAGCAGCAGCGCCACGGTGTGCAGGCGTTCGGTCTCGGTGATTTCGTACCAGCGCTGGCGGATCTTGCTGTCGTCGTGCTGCTGGGTCAGCTTCACTTCTTGCGGGTTGCGCAAAAACTGGGCGCTGAGCTTGGCGATGCCTTCGGGGTAGGTGGCTGAGAACAGCAGGGTCTGGCGGTCCTTGGGGCATTGCTTGGCCACCTTGACGATGTCGTCGAAGAAGCCCATGTCCAGCATGCGGTCGGCCTCGTCCAGCACCAGGGTGTTCAGGCTTGAGAGGTTCAGGGTTTCGCGCTCCAGGTGGTCCATCAGGCGGCCGGGCGTGCCAACGACGATGTGCGCACCGTGCTCCAGGCTTTCGATCTGGCCGCGCATGGGCGTGCCGCCGCACAGCGTCAGAATCTTGATGTTGTCCTCGAAGCGGGCCAGGCGGCGGATCTCTTGCGTGACCTGGTCGGCCAGCTCACGCGTGGGGCACAGCACCATGGTTTGCACCGCGAAATTCTTGGGATCGAGGCGCGTGAGCAGGGCCAGGGCGAAGGCGGCGGTCTTGCCGCTGCCCGTCTTGGCTTGGGCGATCAGGTCATGTCCGGCCAGCGCGATGGGCAGGCTGGCGGCCTGGATCGGCGTCATGGTCAGGTAACCCAGTTGCGTCAGGTTGTCCAGCATGGCGGGGGCCAGGGGCAGGACGCTGAAGGGCTGGTCGGCGGAGGTCTTGGCGGTCGGTGTGGGGGCGTTCATGTGGCGGATTATCCGCGTTGGGCCTGCAACCCCCTAATTTGTCGCCCCCGGATTGGTTGGCAGTTGCTTCAATATGCAGCAGCATCGGGCATGATCTCTTCCCTCCAATCCTCACTTGAACATCCTGGCCAAGCGGTGCACCCGGGCGCCGGATCGCCTTTGCAGGCGGCCGAAAAAGAAGCCTTGCAGGCACGCAGGCTGCAAGTGTTGGGCAAGGCCTCGGTCCACGCGGAGGCTGAGTTGAAGCTGCCCCGGGTGGGGCTGGCTTTGTCGGGCGGCGGTGTGCGCAGTGCCACCTTTGCCTTGGGCCTGATGCGCGGTCTGGCCCAAAACCGGCATGGCGGGCCTGGCGGCGTGACCGCCGATCAACGCAGGCTGGACGCCGATGGCTTGCTGGGGCGCTTTGATTACCTGTCCACGGTGTCGGGCGGGGGCTACATCGGGGGCATGTTCGGGCGCCTGGTGTCCAGTTTTGGCATCGCGCGTGCGCAGTCCTTGATGGCCGACGCGTCCTCGCCGGTGCTGGAGTGGTTGCGGCGCAATGGCCGCTACCTGTCGACCTCGGGTTCGCGCGATTGGGGCACGGCGGTGGTCACCTACCTTCGCGCCGTGCTGGCCATCCACGCGGAGTTCATGGTGGCCTGCATGCTGGTCGGCCTGATCGTGGTCGCACCTCACTTGTTGCAGCACAGCACCCAGTTGTTGGACCCCAAGGGCTGGGCTTTCTGGCAGACGCCCTGGTGGGTGCTGGCCTTGGCCGGGTGGCTCCTCACCGCGCCGGGGCTGATCTCGGGCTACTGGGCGGCGCGTGACACGGCCAACCCCGGGGCCAAGTCCGCGGGCCCCAGTGTGGGCGATGTGCTGTTCCTGCTGGGCTGTGCCTTGGGGACCTGGGGGTTGGTGCGTTGGTCGATCGCGGCGCAACTGCTTGACCCCTGCCACGATGGGCTGACGGCCACCAGCGCGGCCGTGCTGGCCTTGCTGTCGATCACGGTGGGGCAATCGCTGGCGCAAGGCTGGTTGTTCTTCAGTGGCGATCCCCATGCCCTGGCCGTGGCCCGTTTGCGCAATGCGCTCACCCGGGCCTTGCGCATGGTCACGCTGGGGGCGTGCGCCGTCGCGGGCTTGGGGGCGCTCGATGTGCTGAGCTGGTGGTTGCTCGAAGAGCTTCAATCCCAAGCGGGCAATGACAACTACCTGTGGCGTGGCGTGGGTTTCGGTGGCCTGGTGGCTTTGGGCTTGCGCACCATGGTGCAACCTTTGCAGCAGATGGCGGCCGAGGCCGGTGGCCGCGCGCGCGAATGGCTGCCGCGCCTGATCAATGTGGGCAGCCTGGCGGGCCTGTTGGCGCTGGTGCTGGGCTGGTTGGTTTTGCTGCAATGGTTCGTCTTCGCGCCTGACACCTTCGCGCCGCTGATCAACACGCCTTCGTGGATGCGGGCGGCGCTGGTGGCCCTGGTGTGGTTCACGTGGGTGGCGCTCACGGCAGGCAATGCCCAGATGCCCAACACCTCGTCGCTGCACAGCTTCTACCGGGCGCGCTTGACCCGCGCTTACCTGGCCGTGGGCAATCCCAGGCGAGGGCTGGATGGGGACGTCCCCACTGGCAATGCCGATGTCACGGCGGTGGAAGATGGTGATGACATGGGCTTGCGGCATTACCAGCCCGAGCTGCGCGGTGGCCCCATCCACCTGGTCAACACCTGCCTGAACCAGACGCGTGATGACCTGAGCGGCCTGTACAACGCCGACCGCAAGGGTGCGGCGGTCACGGCCACCTGGCGCGGCCTGGAGGTGGGCCCTTCGTGCTTCATCCCGATGAAACCTGAGCACGATGTCGGCACGTTGGGGCGGTGGGTGGCGGTGTCCGGCGCGGCGGCCTCGCCAGGCGCGGGCGCTTACACCACGCGCGGGCTGGCCTTGTTGCTTTACTTCCTGGGGGTGCGCCTGGGCCATTGGATTCGTTCGCCGGGCGCCCTCGTGCCTTTGCGTTGGCTCAGTCACCTGTCATGGCGATTCCTGCCCAAGCCACTGATGCTGGCCAGTGAGGCCTCGGCCGTCTACTTTGGCGGCGATCGGCCCTGGTGGTACCTGTCAGACGGCGGGCACTTCGAGAACACCGGCGTGTATGCACTGGTCAAGCGCGAGCTGGATTTCGTCATCCTGTCCGATGCCAGTTGCGATCCGCGCTACGAGTTTGGCGACGTCGAAAACCTGGTGCGCAAGGCCCGCATCGACTTCGGGGCCGAGATCGATTTCTACTCGCGGGAAGAGGCCAGCCGCCTGTTCACCTCCGATTGCGAGGGCGGCCTGACCGTGTTGTCGCCCGAGGACGTGACCAACAACCACTCTTGCCGAGGCGTGTTGCTGGCACGCATTCGCTACCGCGAGCGCCTGGTCAAGGGCGATGATGGCCAGACGGTGTTGAAGCGACCCGAGGGCACGCTGTTGGTCGTCAAGCCCAATCTGCACAACGCGCTGGACGTGGACGTGCTGGCCTACGCGCAAAAGCACGAAGACTTCCCGCACGAGTCCACCGGCGACCAGTCTTTCGACGAGGCCCAATGGGAGAGCTACCACCGCCTGGGCGAGGATTTCGGCCTGGCCATGCACGAGACCTGGTTGGCCCAGTTGCCCGGTTGGCGCAGCCCCGCTCACCATGGCATCCGCGTGGCCGCGCGCCTGAACGACGCGAAGGAGGCGAAGGATGCGCCCGACAAAGCCCAGGCGGCCCCTTGGTGGCGCCGCACGGCCCGCGCCACCGCCATTGGCGCGACCTTGGGGCTGGGGGCCTCGGGCACCTTGATCCTGTCGGCCTGGCAAACCATCGAGCAGGTGCAGCGCAAGGAGACCGAGTCGCGCACCGAGGCCAGCAAGCTGTTCGCCGAGGTGTCCAAAGGCTTGCAGGGCATGGATGCCAACTGCCCCAAGATGCCCGAGTACCTGTATGTGCAGACGAAGACGCTGCTGCAGGTGATGCGGGGCAGCCCCTTGCTGAGTTTGCTGGAACGCGAGGGTGTGGACCTGGTGGCCGCGCGCATTGCCACGGACTTTGCCAAACCGCTGGCCACCGAGGCCGAATGCCCGGCCACCGCCTTGCGCATGCGCAGCGAGCTGCAATTGGTGTCGTCTTTCCAGCCCGCCAGCTCGGCTTTGAGCTATTGGGATTCGGGCAACTCGCCGGGTGGCCAGGCCTTGGCGGCCGAGGCCGTGTGGCAACAGTTGAAAAACTGGAGCGCCAAGGGGCCGCTGACCACCACCACTGCCCAGGTTTTTCGTGAGCCAGCGCCCGTGGGCATGCCCAAGGACGTGCCAGTGGTGGTGGCCACCGCGCCCGCCTCTGTGTCGCTGGAGGCCTGCCGTCGGCCGCAGGGCAACACGATCTTGTATGTGCAGGTTTATGACGAATTTTCTCGCGCGCCGGCCACAGCTTTGCGCCAGACGCTGCAGGCCCAGGCGGGTGAGCTGGTCCAGGTGGCGCCCATCGAGAACGTCACCCTCAGTGCCCAGGTGCGCCAGCAGCGTCGGCCGGCCCCATGGCCTCAGCCCACCTTTGTGCTCCATGACCCGGGCAGCCGGGCTTGTGCCAAAGCCATGGCGGGCTTGCTGGGCCTGCCTTGGGTGGGGCCGGGTGAATCGGCGGACAAGGTGTGGGTCCGCGACCTGCCCAAGTCACTCAACCGGAGGCCTGGCGTGATCGAGTTGTGGTTGCCGCCCATCTTGCAGCAGACGTCGTCCAACAAGCCCGTTGCGGGGCGGGCGTGAGGCCCGCGGCCAAAGCACCTCAGTCTTGCAGGGTCGAGGCGTGGTGAGCAATGTGCTCGCGCATGAAGGTGCTGATGAAGTAGTAGCCGTGGTCATGACCTTCATGCCGACGCACCGTGATGGGCTGGCCGTGCTGCTGGCAGGCGGCTTCCAGCAAATGCGGGTGCAGCTGCTCGGCCAGGAACTTGTCTGCCAGGCCCTGGTCGATCAGGATGGATGGGCATCTGGCGCCGCTTTTGACCAATTCGGTGGCGTCGTGCCGCGCCCATTCTGAAGACTCGTCGCCCAGGTAGCCTTGCAGCGCCTTGCGGCCCCAAGGGCATTGGGTGGGTGCAGCGATCGGTGCAAAGGCCGACACGCTCTTGAACAACGATGGGTGCTTGAGCGCCAGGGTCAAAGCGCCATGGCCGCCCATCGAGTGGCCAAAGATGCCGGTGCGCGCGGCATCGCCCTTGAAGTGCTGCATCACCAAAGGCAGCAACTCTTTGGTCAAATAGCTTTCCATGCGCCAGTGTTGAGCCCAGGGCTCGGCCGTCGCGTCCAGGTAGAAGCCCGCCGCCGTGCCGAAATCCCAGCTGGCATCGGCGCCATCAACGCCTGTGTTGCGCGGGCTGGTGTCGGGGCTGACCAGGATCAGGCCATGCTCGGCGGCGCATTGCTGCGCGCCGGCCTTGATGGCGAAGGTCTCTTCGGTGCAGGTCAGGCCGGCGAGGTAAAAAAGCACGGGCGTGCTGGGCGCGCTCAGCGCCTGCGGTGGCCGGTACACGCCAAAGCGCATCGGCAGGCCGATGGTGCTGGAGGCATGTTGGTAGAAGCCTTGCACGCCGCCAAAGCAGGCGTGTTCGCTGAGCATTTCGATGGTCATGTGATCGGCCCGCCGCTGTCGTTCAGTACATCACCACCGAGCGGATAGATTCGCCGCTCTTCATCAAATTAAAACCTTCGTTGATCTGGTCCAGCGACAGCTTGTGCGTGATCAGGTCGTCAATGTTGATCTTGCCGTCCATGTACCAGTCGACGATTTTGGGCACGTCGGTGCGGCCGCGCGCGCCGCCGAAGGCCGAGCCTTCCCATTTGCGGCCGGTCACCAACTGGAAGGGGCGGGTGCTGATTTCGGCGCCGGCCTCGGCCACGCCAATGATCAGGCTGCGGCCCCAGCCCTTGTGCGTGCACTCCAACGCCTGGCGCATGGTGGTGGTGTTGCCGATGCACTCGAAGCTGTAGTCGGCTCCGCCATCGGACAATTGAACGATGGCTTCGACCACATTGCCGCCGGCGGCTTGAACATCCTTCGGGTTGATGAAATGCGT
>NZ_JACMNS010000195.1 GCF_014378415.1 Aquabacterium sp. | reverse complement strand
GGATCACCACTGCCCGGTCTCCATCCTGATCGCCACTTCGCAGTCATCGAAGATCTCCAGCTTGGCAATCTTGACGCGCACGCCCAGCACGCCGGGCAGGTCCATCAGGCGCAGGCACAGCTTGCCGATCATCGACTCCAGCAGGTTGACGTGCGTGGCGGTGCACTCTTCGATGATGATGCTGCGCACGCGGCGGTAATCCAGCACATGGGTGATGTCGTCGTCGTGCGGCATCAGGGGCTGGCTGCCCAGGTTCAGCTCGGCATCGACCAGGATGGGTTGCGTGTTGGTCAGCTCGTGGGCCAAGAAGCCCAGCTTGGCGTCAAAGCGCAAGCCGCTCAGGTTCAGGATCTGGTTGCCTCGGGTCAGCGACATGTCGCGTCCTCACATTTTTGAAAAATCGCGGTCAAACCGCTGAAGGTGCTGGCCGCCATCGACCAGCAAAGTGGTGCCGGTGATGGACCGGTTGGCCAGGGCAAAGGCCACGGTGGCCGCCACGTCTTGCGCGGTCGATGAACGGCCCAACGGCGACAGCTTGTGCAGTTGCTCGAACTTCTCGCCTTGCAGCGATTCGCTGGTCAAAGTCAGGCCGGGGGCCACGCCCACCACGCGCACACGCGGGGCCAGGCTCAAGGCCAGCAAGGTGGTGGCCGACTCCAACGCGGCTTTCGACAAGGTGTAGCTCAAAAAATCCGGGTTGGGGTTCCACAGCTTTTGGTCCAGCATGTTGACCACGGAGGCGTTGGTGCCGGGCCGCGTGGCCACGTGGTCGGCCAGGGCCTGTGCCAGCACGATGGCCGGCGCGGTGTTGGCGCGCAGGTGGCGCTCCAGCATGGCGTAGGTGAAGGTGGCGCTGTCGTCAAAATCAAAGGTAGACGCGCTGTTGACCACGGCATCGAGCGCGCCCAAGGCCTGCACGGCTTGCGGCACCAGGGCGCGCGCTGCCGCCTCAATCGACAGGTCGGCCTGCAGCACCACGGCGCGCCGGCCCAGGGCCTGGATGTCTTTTGCCGTGGCCTGGGCCTCGGCCAGGGAACCGCGGCAATGCACGGCCACGTCCCAGCCTTGCAGCGCCAGGGTCAGGGCAATGTCACGGCCCAGGCGCTTGCCGGCCCCGGTGACCAGGACGGCGCGCGCGATTGATGATGATGAGGGTGATGCGGTGGAATCGGGCATGGGCTTTCTACAATGGCGCATGAACCGCCAAGATCCGACTGGGCACAGTGTAGTGTCCGCCCCTTTGAACGCCCACCCGGTGGCCCGATTGATCCGCGACGAGATCCGCCAGCACGGGGGCTGGATGCGCTTTGAGCGCTTCATGGAACTGGCGCTGTACACGCCCGGCCTAGGCTACTACAGCAGCGGCCGGCGCGTGCTGGGCCACATGCCGCAAGACGGCAGCGACTTCGTGACCGCCCCCGAACTCACGCCCTTGTTCGGCCAGACCCTGGCCACCCAGGTGATCGAAGCGCTGGAAGCCACCGGAACCGATGAGCTCTGGGAGTTTGGCGCCGGCAGTGGCGCCCTGGCCATCCAGTTGCTGGGCAACCTGGGCGACCGCATCCAGCGCTACACCATCGTTGATCTGTCGGGCACCCTGCGCGACCGGCAGCACCACACCCTGGTCAAAGCATTGCCCGAAATGGCCCACAAGGTGGTCTGGGCCGACAGCCTGCCCGATCAACTGCAAGGCGTGATCGTGGGCAACGAGGTGCTGGACGCCATGCCCGTGCAGTTGTTGACCTGGACCGGTGAGCAGTGGCTGGAACGCGGCGTGGGGTTGGCGGGCAATGAGGATGAAGCGGCCTTGGTGTGGGCCGACCGGGCCGCGCCCCCAGGTGTCCGCGCGGCTACCGAGCGCCCCGACAGCGAGTTCGTGCCCGGCACCGTGGTCGAGACGCATGGCCAGGCCGAAGCCTTCATCGCCACCCTGGCCCAGCGCATGACACGCGGTGCGGCCTTCTTCATCGACTACGGTTTTCCAGAAGGCGAGTACTACCACCCCCAGCGCACCGGCGGCACCCTGATGTGCCACCAGGGCCACCGCAGTGACCCTGACCCTTTGAGCAACGTTGGCGAGAAGGACATCACCACGCACGTGAACTTCACCGGCATCGCCCTGTCAGGCCAGGGCAATGGCTGGGAAGTGCTGGGCTACACCACGCAGGGACGCTTCTTGAGCAACTGCGGCCTGCTGGCGCAGATGGGCCAAGACGGGGGCGGCACCTCGGTGGCCGACTTCAAGCTCCGGGCAGCCGCGCAAATGCTGATCGCCGAGCACGAAATGGGCGAGCTGTTCAAGGTCATCGGCTTTGTGAAAGGCGAGTGGTTCGAGGCCATGGGCTTCAGCCAGGGCGACCGCACGCACATGCTGTGAAGCAGTTTTGAATCAACGTCAAAGCACCAGCGGGCGCATCACTGATTCGGCCTCTTCGGAGATGCTTCTCTTGAGCTCACGCTTGGCCAACGTGCGCCCACGGTGGTTGGCCTTGATCAGGCTGATGGGCTTTTCGGCCAGGGGCAGTGCCAGCAGGTAGTGGCCACCTTGAGCGCGCATGCCCTGGAACTTCTTCCAGAAATCACCATAGCTGGTGGTGGTGTTCAATTCGACCAAGCTGGGGTATGAGAGGCTGTCTTCAACACCCACTCCGGCGACCATGGTGATGCCCAGAGCGCCGGCCAAGCCCGCCATACCCGCCATCAGCAGGTCAGCGGGCGCCACATCACGGCAAAGGCGCGTGGCCTGGCGCATTTGTGCAAATCGATCAGCATAGCCCTGCACCTGACCCACGTAGAGGACATGGCTGGACGATCCGGCATCCACGTTCAACAGGGGCGCCTTGACCACCGAAAAAGCCATGCGGTAGAGCGGGCAGCCGTCCATCTTGAAGACCAGGGTGAGGTCGCCCTCGCGGTGCAGGCATGGCCCGCCCACTGAAATGGAGAACCCGCGGCCCTCGAACTCACGCTGCCAAATCGGCATGGCATCGCTGAGCACGCGCTGGAAAAAGCTGGCATGCAGCGCGCGGTTGACGAAATCGCAGTGGCCCACCAACATCTGCTGACGCTGCAACCGGTCAAACTTCATGGACAGGTAAGGCAAGGTATAGCGGTAAACCACCCGAGAATAGGTGTTCAGCAGACCTTTGGTGTGCGAGCCTGAGATGGCACGCACCACCTCGCGATGCTGACCCGCATGCCACACCACTGACAGCAGTCTCAGGCAGGTGCCTCCGATTCCCAGGCCCCGCTTAACGTCGATTTCTTTTTTCACCAGTCCAAGGATACCGCTCAGCGGATTCGTCATGGCCTTGTCCGGCACAAGTTGCGCCAAGGCGTGGTCAGACGTGCGGGGAAGGATGAACGCGGTGGGCATGGGCGACTAGATTGTGGCAATCGGTGCCATTTGGACAAGAAATATGCCTCATCTTTACACTCCTTAACGCAAAGCGATACTCGGAAAGACGGTCGGTTTTTTCTGGGCGGCGACGGGCAAATACCAATTTATAACGGGATTTTTGCACTGAGTCGATAATCCCGCCATGCTGCAACAACGCACCCTCAAATCCCTGACACGCGCCGTGGGCGTAGGGCTGCACAGCGGCCAGCGGGTCGAACTGACTTTGCGGCCCGCCCCGATCGACACCGGCATCGTGTTCCGGCGCGTGGATTTGGCCCACCCGGTCGACATCCCCGTCAACGCCCTGGCCGTGTGCGACACCCGCATGGCCTCCACCATTTCACCAGGTGGCGACCCGGGCTTGGCCAAGGTCAACACCATTGAGCACCTGATGTCGGCCTGTGCCGGCCTGGGCCTGGACAACCTGATCGTGGACATCACCGCCGAAGAGGTCCCCATCCTGGACGGCTCATCGGCGGCTTTCGTGTACCTGCTGCAAAGCGCGGGCATTGAGTTGCAAAAAGCGCCCAAGCGCTTCATCAAGGTGCTCAAGCCGGTAGAAGTGCGCGAAGGCGAAGGGCGCACCCTGAAATGGGCGCGACTGGAGCCGTACCACGGCTACAAGCTGGCCTTCGAGATCGACTTTGACCACCCTGCCGTCGATCAGACCGGCCAGCGGGTCGAGTTCGACTTTGGCAGCGGCCAGTACAAGCGCGACATCGCCCGTGCCCGCACCTTTGGCTTTGCCAAGGACTTTGAGGTGATGCGCTCGCGCGGCCTGGGCCTGGGTGGCAGCATGGACAACGCCATCGTGATCGACGACCACCGCGTGCTCAACAGCGATGGCCTGCGCTACGACGACGAGTTCGTCAAGCACAAGATCCTGGACGCCATTGGCGATTTGTACGTGGTGGGCCGCCCCTTGCTGGCCGCCTACAGCGCCTACAAATCGGGCCACGCCATGAACAATGTGCTGCTGCGCACCCTGCTGGCCGACCCATCGGCTTACGAAATCGTCACCTTTGACGACGCGGCCAAAGCCCCCAAGGGCATGGCCGAGCTGGCGCCCGCCTGGTGAAGCTGCGCCCATGATCCTGTTCCGATGGATGGTCTTGCTGATGGCCCTGGCCATGGTGCTGTGCCTGGCCGCTTATACCGTGACGGGGCAGGTCATCTGGCGCCAGCGCGCCGTGAAAATGCTCAAGTGGATGGTGG
>NZ_JACMNS010000194.1 GCF_014378415.1 Aquabacterium sp. | reverse complement strand
CGGGCTGTCTTTTCGATTCGAATTGCTGACCCACTTCCTCAGGGTCCCCTCAGACATATTCAACTCTTCGGCAATCGACCTGACGCTTCGGTCTCCGCGCTCTCGCACCTTGATCAATGTCTGGTTTTCAAATTCTCTGGAATGTCGATTTCTTTTCATGGGTGGTGCTCCTATGTGGGTTATCCACAAACTCGGGGGAGCGACAACTAGTCTGACTCAGGGGGTCACCGTGGCTGCGCTGCACCAGGTGTTCGAGGGTGGCCTTCACGGCAAGCAGTTCCTGCAGATTTTGATCCAACTCCTGGGTGCGCCTGGGCCAGCGCCATCACCTGGCGGCTTGGTCGGCGGCGGTCTTGCCAGAGGCCTAGCAACTCGCGGATCTGGTCGAGTGAGAAGCCGAGGTCGCGCGAGTGGCGGATGAAGCGCGCAAGGTGCCGATGTCGTTGTCGGTGTACTCGCGGTAGCCTGCATCGGTGCGGGAAGCCTGAGGGACGAGGCTTACGCTTGGTAGCCTTATTCGAATTCTGGCTGGTTTGCGGATGACATGATTATCAAACGGCTTAGGTGTCATTTTGACCCGTATCCCGGCACCCCCCTCACAACGGCATCAGCGAAACATTGGCCGTGCGCTCGACCAGCCACAGGCCTCCAACAGCCATCGCTGCCACCGAGCCGCCTCGAATGAAAAACGTCGCATAGTGAGAGCGCCTTCGCACGGCAAAGAGTGCGCTGCCTCGCAGGCACGGTCGGCGTATCTGCCTTGCATGAGCACCTCGTCGGGCGCACTGGCGGGATCTGGCCAAGCTTGCAGTGCCGCGAAGGCGCGGCCTGCAAAACGCGGGTGGCCCTGCGCATGGGTCTGCGCCAAGTGTGCTTGCCTAAAGCCAGAAAGCCATTGCCAGAAAAAGGCGGATTGAGCGCGACTCGATCGGATGATTTGCCATCGCAAGCTAGGCTACTTGCCGAACGCGTGGCGAAGTTGCTGGCCCGCGTACTCCTGTGCGTTGGCGGCGTCCTTGACCACGGCCGCGGTTCCGAAGAATTCATGGGTGGTGCCTTCGTAGACCTTGCGATCGACCTGCACGCCGGCCTTCTTGAGCGCGGCCTCAAGAAGCGCACCGTCATCGCGCAACGGATCGATCTGCGCGTTGATGATGGTGACTGGAGGAAGCCCTGCGAGATTCGCGTGAACCACGTCGATGCGCGGGTCAGACTTGTCTTTGGGATTGGTGAACAACTTGTCGACGAACCATCCGATCATCGCCTTGTTGAGGGGCTTGGCCGTGGCACTGTCGATATAGGACGCGGTGTCAAGGTTGCCGGTTTGCGCCACTGGGTAGACAGCCACGACCGCGAGCGGCTTCGCCACACCTGCGTCGCGCGCAGCGAGGGCGGTCGATACCGCGAGGTTGCCGCCAGCGCTTTCTCCTGCAAGCGCCAGTTTCTGCGGATTGCCGTTGATGGACGCGGCATTGGCCGCCACCCATTTGTACGCCGCAAGTGCGTCGTCCCAAGCCGCAGGGAACTTCGCTTCCGGCGCAAGGCGATAGTCGACCGACACCACTACCGCATTGGCCTGCTTGGACAGCCCGCGGGCACCGCCGTCGTAGACATTTTTGTTCGCGATCACCCAGCCGCCGCCATGAAAGTAGACGATGACGGGAAATGGCCCAGCGCCCGCGGGTGTGTAGACGCGAGCAGGCAATTGCCCGGCAGCCCCGGGGATCTGCCGATCAACGCTCATTACGCCGGGCACCAAGGCACTCGCTGCGGTGTCCTTGCCTTGTTTCTTCAGCAGCGCCATCACCGCGTCGGTGGGCGTGGGTTGTTTTCGGGCTTCTGCTGGCGTCAAGGATTCGATGGGCTTGCCCTTCATCGCGGCGAGCTCGTCCAGTACCGCTTGCATGTCGGCGTGCGCGCTGTACTTGGTACCTGTCTTGGCGACGGCATCCGCCGTGCTTGCGCTGTGTACGGACAAGCTCGCGGCCATCCCGGCAAGGAAGACTGTGCTGCTTGCAGCAAGGCTGAATGTCCAAGGGGTGCGCGCAACATTAGGTGGGATGTGGTTCATGAAAGTCCTCGCGAAGATGAAAGGCACCCGGCGTGCACATACACACGCAAAGAGTCTGAACCGGCATATCGCCAATGCAGGCCATCGGGGGGCAGTGCTTCAGTGGCTTGAGTCTAGATACGGCGCGAACGGCGCGCCATCACTCCTGCGATGGCGAGGCCCGCAAGCGCCAACGCATAGGCCTGTGGCTCCGGAACTGCAGTCATCTGCGCGGTGATTGTTCCACCGTACATGCCGGGCACCGCGGTCAATGTGCTTAGATCACCTGAAAAACCCAGCACCGTCAAATGCAGCAACTTGTCGGCGCTGACCATTGAGCGAAACTGGAAGGGCTGCTTGCCTTCCTCCAGATCGAAGCTGAACCCCTCGCCGTTAAGGATTGCAGAAAAGAGGTGGGTGGGCCCCTGAATTGACCGCAGGTTGACGAATACCTCACCATTGAACGCACTGGGCGTGAAGGTGAATGTGTCGACAAACATGCCGTTGACCGCGCGCTCAAAGCTCGTTGTCAGGGTGCTTGGCCCCGAAGGGCTGAGCACCAGGGGAATGGTGGGCGGGTCGTCCTGCGCGAAGGACGCCGATGCCGAGAGCCACATGATGGCGGCCGCAGCCAACATTTTAAGTTTCATGAGAGTGCCTTTCTTGATGGGACGTCTCGCTTCAACCGATGGGAATAGTTCATGCCTGCGCCCATCAATTGTTGAAGTTGCCGGGCAGTGGTGTGTTGAGGTAGGGGAACGCAGCCTGGAAGGTCGTTGCCGTCTTGCGCACGCCGTCAGTGAAGGGGAGTGCACCGGCAGGCGCATCAGACGGCTTGCAGCCGACCTTGAGCTTGTCCGTCGGCCCAGTGAGCGCGCACAGTGCGCCCATCGCCACGCGCAGCGAAAGGTCGACCACATCGTCGCCTGGTCGACGTCCGTTCGGGAAGCCAGCGTTGTCGCCTGCTGCGACGCCGAGGGGATTCTGAGCTCCGGCCGCCACAGGCGAGATCGACGTGTTCAAGCGCAACATCTCAGAGAGGGTCACGTTCTTAGGCTGGTTCAGGCCCGAAATCCCCTTGAGGAAGACGGTAACGAGGTCGGAACGCGGAAAGTTGGTCGGCGCCTTGGCAGAAGGGAACAGGGTCTCCACCAGCGCTGGTAGCACTGGGTGGGTCACATAGTCGGCGAACTGGCCATCGTCCTTCGGCTTGGAGGCGTTGAACTTGTCCTTGTCGTCGATGCCGATGATCACCTCATTAACCAGCGGCATGCCGAGCCGTGACACCTGCGTCCACGCGCCGCTATCGACATTGACCTTGCCGAGCCCGGTGCCGGGCATGCCGTTGAGAAGCCGACCCTGGCGCATGCTCCCCGTGGTGAAGGCGCCTATCACGGGATCGTTCGCCGTGGCGAGACAGGCGATCGGAACCTCGAGAGAAATGGTACTGACGTTCTTATTTTCGAGGTCGTTCTTGTTGCCGTTTACCTCGGGTCCAAACGGATTCAGGTAAAAAAGATCGAAAATCTTACCGACAGCAATGTAAAAAGGTTCCTTGCGTTGGCCAACGAACACGCGCCCGTTGCCGCAGCCCGGAATGGCCACCTCGTAAATGTGTTGGTTAGCGTACGCGGCATAGGCAGTGGGACCGCCAAACGTTTTGTCGCCGATGTTGTCGACTGGCTTGTCGAAGTCGCTTGAGCCACTGGCCAGGTTGGTCAGCTTGCCATGGGTGCCGGTTCTGCTCCCCCCACGCACGATGTCAATACTGTAGGTCTCGCGCACGTTCAGCGACGCAGGGTTCCTGCTAGCAATTGTGCTGCTGTTGATCAGCGGAATCTTGACAGACTTGCCGCCCACGGTCAGCGCGGTCATCTTCGAGGTGTTCTGGAAGCGCAGCTGGAAGGTGATGTCTTCCTGGCCATCGCCCGTGTTGTCGACATGGATCTCATAGAGAGCCTTGTCGTCGAACATGTAAAAGTTGGGGCCACCTTGTGGGTCCTGGAACGGAATGTAGTTGGCAAGGATCGTCACGTAACCCTGGCGTCCTGCCTCGTAGCTGCGGAACATGTACAGGTCGGTGGCATCGACTTTCGGAATGTTTGTGATGTTGGGTGCTTCTCGGTGACTTGAGGCCAAGGAGGCAGTACCGGCGAAAGCCAGCGCTGCTAAAGCGCAGAGCGATACGAGTCGACGTTGCACGGGTGCTGAGATGGAACGAGTCTTCATGGGTATTCCTTAACGTTGTCGACTTAAGTCGAATGGAAAAACCTACCGCAATGAGAGCTGCTGTGTCTTTGTTTGCCGCCGGGCAAGGCAACAAACGCATGAACGGAATCAACTGACAGCGATGCGCCGCAAAAGAAGGGCCCTCTTTGTCAGATTGACAGGGTTATCGGCAATCGCCATACCTGGGAATTTGTCGGACTTGAGTTTTGCGATTCGGTTTGGCCAAGCCTTCCTCTGGTGTTACCCGTCATCGGCACCCAGAAACCACTTGCATACAGTGCCATCCATGAAATCGTCAAAAAGGCGTCATGCGAGGGACGGCCTTGCGGGCCAAAGGTAGCGAATGGGCTGCTACCGCAGTCCAGATCGCGGAGGGTTCCACTCATTGGCTGAGGCACACCGCTGGTATGCACTTGACGGATGCCAGCTGGTTCGTACCCTACGTGCGCACTCAACTTTTACAGTTTCGGGGGGCTCAGTAAGAGCGCATCCGAGCAGAACAATTGGAGGGTGCACGGGTCAAGAGCCCGGCTCACTGCGACCTCACCATCACAACCCTGTTTGATCACATACATGACGCCCTCACCGTCTGATCGACCATGGGAAGGCTGATCCAATTGGGGCGGTCAGCGTTGTCGGCCCGGCCGCAAACCACTTTTGGCCGGCGTGCGCTGAGCTTTGGTGTTGGTATCGCTATCGGCCAGGATCTCCAGGATCGGGCATTCCGGCCGGTCGTCACCGTGGCAGCACTGCACCAGGTGTTGGAGGGTGGCTTTCATGGCATGCAGTTCCTGCAGCTTTTGATCTAATTCCTGCAGGTGGGCCTGGGCCAGTGCCTTCACTTGGCGGCTTGGCCTGCGACGGTCTTGCCAAAGGCCCAGCAATTCGCGTATCTGGTCGAGTGAGAAGCCGAGGTCGCGCGAGTGGCGAATGAAGCGCAAGGTGGCAACGTCGTTGTCGGTGTACTGGCGGTAGCCTGCATCTGTGCGTGAAGCCTGGGGGAAGAGGCCCACGCTTTCATAGTGGCGGATCATCTTGGCCGAGACGCCAGAGGCCTTCGCAGCCTCACCAATGTTCATGGGTGCACTCACCCTGCGGCTCCTTGTGGGTTCACGGTGGTGGGGTTCTCATCCGCGCCCCGCCAGCGGCGCAGCAAGAGCGCATTGGCGACGACGCTGACGCTGCTGAAGGCCATGGCCGCGCCCGCGATGACCGGGTTGAGCATGCCGAACGCCGCCAGGGGAATGCCCAGCACGTTGTAGGCAAAGGCCCAGAACAGGCCCTGTTTGATCTTGGCATAGGTTCGTCGTGACACATCCAAGGCGTCGACCACGAGCCGTGGGTCGCCACGCATGAGCGTGACGCCTGCGGTTTCGGTCGCGACGTCGGCGCCACCGGCCATCGCAAAGCCGCAGGACGCCGCAGCCAGGGCGGGTCCATCGTTCAGGCCATCGCCCACGAAAGCCACGACCTCGCCGCTGTCGCGCAAGGCCTGCACGATGGCCGCCTTGTCGCCAGGCAGCACCTCGGCGCGCACGTCGTGGATGCCCAGCTCTCTTGCCACCGCGTTGGCGCTGCCCCGGTTGTCGCCAGTCAGCATGACGGTTTTGATGCCCAGCCGGTGCAGGCTCGCCACCGCCTCGGCGGCGGTTGGCTTGATGGTGTCGCCGAAGGCCAGTAAACCCAGCAGGTGCAGGCCGCTGGCGTCTTGGCGCACCAGCCAAGACAAGGTTCGTCCTTCTTGCTCCAGCGCATCGGCCTGCGCGCGGAGGACACCCGCAGCCACCCCCAATTCCTTCAAAAGCCTGCTGTTGCCCAGCATCAGCTTGTGGCCTTGCACCATGCCCTCGACGCCGCGCCCGGCCAGCGCCTGAGCGTCTTGCACAGACGGCACTGAGAGTCGATCATCGCGGGCCCGGCCCATGACCGCCAGCGCCAGCGGGTGGCTGCTCGCTTGCTGCACGGCAGCGGCCAGGGCGATCACCTCGTGCCTGGCCGAGCCTTCAGCCGGGACCACGGCGACCAGCGCTGGCTTGCCCTCCGTCAGGGTGCCGGTCTTGTCGAACGCCACGACGGTCACCGAGTGCGCCACCTCCAAGGCCTGGGCGTCCTTGATGAGGATGCCTCGGCGAGCGGCAGCGCCCGTCCCGACCATGATCGCCGTGGGTGTGGCCAGCCCCAAGGCACAAGGGCAGGCGATCACCAGCACGGCCACGGCGTTGATGAGGGCGTGCTCCCAGTCGCCGTTGATGCCCAGCCAGGCCAGGAAGGTGAGCATCGCGATCCCCAGCACCACCGGCACGAACACGGCGCTGACGCGGTCCACGATGCGCTGGATGGGGGCCTTGGCCGCCTGGGCCGACTCGACCAGGCGGATGATGCGCGCCAGGGCGGTCTCGGCGCCAACGGCCAGTGTTCTGACGACGAGCAGGCCCTCGGCATTGATGGCCCCGCCGGTCACCTTGTCCCCCATTTGTTTGGCCACGGGCAGGCTTTCTCCGGTGATGAGCGATTCATCCACATGGCTGCGCCCCTCGGTGACCTCGCCATCAACCGGCACGCGGTCGCCCGGGCGTACGTACACCAGATCACCGACCTGCACGTCGGCCAGGGGGACCTCGACCTCGATGCCATCGCGTCGAACCCGCGCGGTGCTCGGCCGCAAGGCGTTGAGCGAGCGGATCGCATCCGTGGTCTGCCGCTTAGCCCGGTCTTCGAGCCACTTGCCCAGGAGCACGAGCGTGATGACGGCGGCCGAGGCCTCGAAGTACAGGTGCGGCATGCCATGTTGTGCATGCCGCAGCAGCAGGTAGACGGACAGGCCGTAGGCGGCGGACGTGCCGAGCGCGACCAGCAGGTCCATGTTGCCTGCCTTGGCCTTGGCGGCGCGCCATGCCGCTCGGTAGAAGCGCCCGCCAAGCCAGAATTGAACGGGTGTGGCCAGCGCGAGTTGCAGCCAGCCATCGAGCATCCAGTCGATCCCGAACCATTGCAGCAGCATGGGCGCCAGCAGCGGCAAGGTCAGCACCGTGGCGATCGCCACCGGCCACCAGGTGGGCAGGGTGCTGGGCCGCGTGGGGTGGACGTCCTGCTTGAAAAGGGCTACATAGCCTGCCTTCTTGACCGCTGCGACCAGCGACGCAAGCGGGACGGTTGAAGGCGCATGCACGGTGGCCTGTTCGGTTGCCAGGTTGACGGAGGCCAACGAGACGCCGGGCACCTTGAGCAAGGCCTTTTCTACCCGGTTGACGCAGGAAGCGCAGGTCATCCCGGAAATGTGGAGTTTGATTTGAGATGCCGCAGATGACGTTGAGGAGGAGATCATGACGCGCTCGTACCGGTTGTTGGTGTCTGTGGCCGATCCTCAGGCTTCCCACAGCGGGAATGTAAAGGCTTGGGGCAGATGGCAGGACCAGTGTCATGGTTATTTGAAAATAGTGCTTGACCTTCCAGCAGTGGGAGGGTTGAAAGTGAATCCATTCACAAACCAACTGGAGCTTCTGATGATCACTTTTGAAGTCAAGGACATGACTTGCAGCCATTGCGTCAGCACCATCACCAAGGCTGTGCGGGCCGTCGACAAAGGGGCCACCGTGCAGATCGATTTGCAGTCGCGCAGCGTCCAGATCGACCCGACCGAGGCCAATGCCGACGAACTGCGCGACGCGATCCAGGCGGCTGGCTACACGCCTGTGGCCGTGAGCAATGGGTCGGTCAAACCCGAGGCGGCCAAGCGCAGCGGCTGTTGTTGCGGGTGACCCTCGTCCATCTCATGATGGGCTTGATGACCTATCGCGGGAAGTCTCGCCGACTGGAGCTGGCTACCGCCACCGCTGACCAAGCCAAATCCAGAGAGCGGTGCCGGCGCCTATCCAAAGCAACACGATCAAAACTGCGCCGACCCGGCTGCTCGGCTTCGATCCTTGCGTCTTCATCCAATCATCGGCATGGTTGCGGCACTCGGCGAGGACATCGGGCGGCAAGAGCCTGATTGCAAGCCAGATCAGACCGGGAAGCAGCAGCACATCGTCCACGTAGCCGAGAATCGGGATGAAGTCCGGGATGAGGTCAATGGGGCTGAGTGCATAGGCCACCACGAAGACTCCCAGGGCTTTTGCATACCAGGGCGTTGCAGGGTGTTTGCCTGCAAACCAGAGGGTCACGCCATCCCGTTTGATTCGCTTCGCCCAGTTCTTTAGGTTGTCCCGCATAGTCATGGCCGCAAGCATGCCACGGAGTGGAGGCCTTCTTCAGGCCCTGCTGAGCGGGTGCTCAGTTGCCTTTGCGCTCAGCACGCGCAGACTTGGCGTTCTGCCGGGATACGGCTAAAAATGATGCATAGGTCGACGGTCCCACCGCCATCAAGATCAATGGCTACCGCGATTCGAAACCTGCAGGCACCGTGCTGGATACCGATGGCACCATCGGCAAGCTTTATGGCGCCAAGACCACGCCCCACCTGTTCATCGTCAACCCCGAAGGCAAGCTGGTTTACAAGGGCGGCATCGACAGCATTCCCGCCAGCAATCCGGCCGACATCGCCAAGGCCGACAACTGCGTGAGCAGTGCGCTGACGGCGCTGGCTGCAAGCAAGAAGGTGGCGCACCAAGTATCCCCGCAGCTTGCCCTTGCCTTGGGGCGATGGCCGACCGCAGTCACGCCTGCCTTGGCATGGTGCGCCACGCCATCCAGGAAGCCTCGGCGGTCGATGATGCCGTGCATGCATTGATCGAACAGCTTGACCACGCCGGACGATGGGTGCGGTTACACTCCGCGCCATGGCGTGGTGGTCCCGCACGGATTCATTCTTATCCGAAGGGGTCCGGGTCCACCCGCGCCCACCAACACTTTTGAAGCCGCCCACGAGGCGGTTTTTCAATGTCTTTGCCATTCGTGGATGACTGTGCCTAAAATGATCTACCGCTTTGGAGAACCAAGACAAGCATGAGTACCTCACGTCGTCAGTCAGCTGCCTCAGGCGCTAAAAGCAAAGCCCCCGACGAACAAAAAGTGGACGCTGATACCGACACTCCCGCTGTGGCACCCGCTGGCGTTCGGGCGATCAAGAAGTACCCCAACCGGCGCCTGTACGACACCCAGACCAGCAGCTACATCACCTTGGTTGACATCAAGGACATGGTTCTGGCCTGCGATAACTTCTTGGTCCTCGATGCCAAGTCTGGAGAAGACCTCACCCGCAGCATCCTCTTGCAGATCATCCTGGAAGAAGAAACCGGTGGCGTGCCCATGTTCTCCAGCCAGGCCTTGGCCCAGATCATTCGTTTTTATGGCAATACCATGCAGGGCCTGATGGGCAACTACCTGGAAAAAAACATCCAGTCCTTCATCGATCTGCAAGCTCGTCTGACCGACAACTCGGTGGTGAACAAGCTGCAGGCGCCATTGATGCAGGCACCCCTCATGCAGAACTTCATGGGCGGCTACATGGAGCAGTCGCGCCAGATGTTCACGCAGATGCAGGAGCAGATGGGCAAGCAGGCTGAAACCCTGCTGGGCAACTTTGGCAGTGGCTTGGCCTCAACGCTGACGCCCAAAAAGTAAAGGCTTCAGCACCAGCCACATGTTGTCCAGGATCACCGGGTGCGCCTTGGCAAGCGGGTGCATGCTGTCGGCCTGGAACCAGTCGCGGGCATCCGGCCGGTCTGCCACGCCCTTCAGGAAGAAAGGCACCAGAGAGATGGATTCAGACTTGGCCACTTTCGGGAACAGCCCGGCAAAGTCATCCGTGTAGCGCTTTCCAAAGTTGGGCGGCACCTGCATGCCCACCACCACGACCTTGGCGCCAGCAGCCTTGCTGGCCTTGGCCATAGCTGTCAAATTGCTTTGGGTGGCCGACAAGGCAAAGCCCCGCAAGGCGTCATTGGCACCCAACTCAATGACCACCAGGTTGGGATGGTGCTGAGCCAGCAAGGTCGGCAAGCGCGTAACACCGCCGGCCGTGGTTTCCCCGCTGATGCTGGCATTGACTACCTGCGCGCTTATTTTCTCGGACTGCAGGCGTTTTTCCAGCAAAGCCACCCAGCCCGTGCCCCGCGCCAGACCATACTCGGCCGACAGGCTGTCGCCCATCACCAGAATGACCGACGTGGTGGCCGCCGCGGTTGCAGCATTACCCACTGAAGCCAGCAGGCTGAAAACCAGGCTGGTCAAGGCCAGTCGCACACCTCGCGTAAAGTTAGTAGGCATCAACATTTCCTGTTCGTCATCAACATGAGTCAAAACCCCCTTGTATCGCCCCTGTCGCCCGTGGTCTTGCAGGTGCAAGGCTTGGGCAAATCGGTGGAGGATTCATCGGGCACCCTGGTCATTCTGCACAACATCGACTTCACCCTGCAGGCAGGTGAGACTGTGGCCATCGTGGGGGCTTCAGGGTCGGGCAAAAGCACCTTGCTGTCTTTGCTGGCCGGGCTCGATGTGCCCACCCATGGCAGTGTGCAGTTGTGTGGGCGCGATCTGTTTGCCTTGAGCGAAGACGGCCGCGCTGCCCACCGCGCGGCCAATCTGGGCTTTGTCTTCCAGAGCTTTCAGCTGTTGTCTCACCTCAGTGCCCTCGAAAACGTCATGCTGCCACTTGAGTTGCGCGGCGTGCGCGATGCACGCAGCCAGGCTTCGGCCATGCTCGAGCGCGTTGGCCTGGGCAAGCGCCTGTCCCACAAACCCGTGACCTTGTCTGGCGGTGAGCAGCAACGTGTGGCCTTGGCGCGGGCCTTCGTGGTTCAACCCAAGGTGCTGATGGCCGACGAGCCCACCGGCAGCCTGGACCACGCCACCGGTCAGTCAGTGATGGACCTCATGTTCGAGCTGAACCGCGAGGCTGGCACGACCCTGATCCTGGTCACCCACGATCCGCTGATCGCTGGCCGCTGTGCCCGCATTTTGCGAATCGAGGCGGGCCGGTTGGTGCCGCAGCCCTCACCGGACACCAGGCACACAGGGTAGGATGCCGCCCATGAGTCTGAAACTGTTATTTGGCTTCCATGCCGTGTCCGTGCGCCTCAAGGTCGCTCCCAAAACCATCCGTGAGTTGCACGTTGACGCCACTCGGCGCGACCAGCGCATGCGCCAGTTCCTCGCCAAGGCCGAAGAAGCCGGGCTGAACCTGGTTGAAAGCGACGACGATCGCCTGCAAAAGATGTCTGGCACCCACCGCCATCAAGGCGTGGTCGCCAAGGTTGAGCACATTCCCCAAGCCAAGTCGCTGGACGACCTGCTGGATGCCTTGTCCGAGCCGCCCTTGCTGCTGGTGCTCGACGGCATCACGGATCCCCACAACCTGGGCGCCTGCCTGCGCGTGGCCGATGGTGCCGGCGCCCATGCGGTCATCGCGCCCAAGGACCACGCCGTGGGGGTCAATGCCACGGTGGCCAAGGTGGCCAGCGGCGCTGCCGAGTCCGTGCCTTACTTCATGGTGACCAACCTGTCGCGCACCCTGGGCGAGTTGAAAGAGCGTGACATCTGGGTGGTGGGTACGTCTGACGATGCCCCGCGCGACCTGTACGCGGCCAACCTGGCCCAAGCCACCGCTTTGGTGCTGGGTGCGGAAGGCAGCGGCATGCGCCAGCTCACCCGTAAGAACTGCGATGAACTGGTCAGCATCCCGATGCTGGGTGGGGTTGAAAGCCTCAATGTCTCGGTGGCAAGCGGTGTGTGCCTCTACGAGGCGCGTCGCCAACGCGGGTTGGCAAGCTGAAGAGGGTCGGCAGGGATTCATGTAAAAAACAGCAGAAAATGGCTTAAGACACTGTTTTTAAAGGGAAATTTCATCCCTGCCCATCAGTCTTGGGTCGGGCGATCGATTCATTGACCACTGCCGCTTTTCTTGACTTGGATTTCTGGCCGTTTGCGGAACTGATCTGCGCAAGAATGGTGCTGACAATTTGTTCTTGGGCTTGCGCGGCTGAGTTTGCAATATCTCGTGCGCGGCAGAGATCGAGATTTTGCTGCTGCAGTTCAGCGGTGGTGGTTTCCAGGTTTGAATTCAGGCTGCGGAGTTGCTGCACTTCGATCTGGCTTTGGGTGAGTTCTCGCTGTGTTCCTTCTACGGTGCGCTCCAGCAGTGCTAGCCTTGCTTGCAAAGGTTTGATTGCCCTGCCTTCTTCCTGCGCGCGATTCAACTCTGCCCTGGTGGAGGCGAGTTCCGATGTCAGCCGCACATTGTCTTGATAGGCGGTCTTCACCTCGTGAAGTTTTGCCCCCACTGCATCATTCAATCGACGAGCTTCAGCCTGTAGGTACTGGGTTTGCTGCTCGTGCTGACGGCTTTCCTGCTCACGCTGCTCCTTGGCCGCTTGCCGGATAGTTAGCGACAATCATCTTGTCCGGTTGAACGACAACCATGATGGCCGGTGGTGAGGAGTCGAAGGTGGCGTAGCCGCCGTAGACGACGAGCCACCGGCTGAGGTGGTTTGGTGGGGT
>NZ_JACMNS010000193.1 GCF_014378415.1 Aquabacterium sp. | reverse complement strand
CGGCACCAGGTTGCTGCGCGAATCGGCGTTGGCCTGTGTGCTGCGGGGCGAGTCCACGCTGGATGAACTCAACCGTGTGACCTTGGCGGAATGATGCGCTTGACGACGAGCTGGCGTCCCCACCAGGTGTTTTTGCGGCCCCCCAATGCACACGCCAGCCACGACGAGGCCTTGGCCGCTTGGTCGCAATGGTGCGAGCAGCACGCCGGCAGTCGTTGCGACCTGGCCCTGTCCGGTCATTGGCTGATGGCCTGTGCAGCCTTGCCTGAGCAGGCGCTGCCGCAATGGGACCACTACATGGGCCTGAGCGCTAGCGCCATCGAACAGGCTTGGGTGGTGAGGTATTTGGCCGCACCGGCCTTGAGCTGTGCCGCGCCCCGCGCCTTGATCGAGGGTCTGAAAAAGACCGCGAGTGAGCATCGGGTGAGGTTGGAGTGGGTCGGGCCTTGGTGGGTCTGGCAAGCCCAAGGCTGCCTGTCGTCTGTGGGGCCCGAGCCCGTGGCGCAGCACACGCTGCACGCCACCGAGCCGGGCTTGACAACGTACTTGAAGTCAAGCCTTGACGCCGGAGGGCAGCGCACGCTTGAGCAAGCCTGGACCGAGACCAGCGATCCGGTGGGCCCAGCCAGGGAGCCCGTGATCAACACACCGGGCGTGACCACGCTCGACGCCGGTGTGTTGGCCGACGCTTTGCTGACCGAGTGGACCAGGCCTG
The DNA here is from genome assembly GCF_014378415.1 of Aquabacterium sp. Taxonomy (GTDB): domain Bacteria; phylum Pseudomonadota; class Gammaproteobacteria; order Burkholderiales; family Burkholderiaceae_C; genus Aquabacterium. The sequence continues at coordinate 34,661 of NZ_JACMNS010000193.1, read as the reverse complement.
ATGCCCCCGCCTGGAAAGCTCCTTGGGCCGACAAGCTGGATTTTGCAGGCCCCCGCATCCGGACGGCGCTGTGGTCTTGGGCCCTGCTGGTGGCGGCCATGGCGGCGTGCATGGCCGTGGCTGAGCAGGCGCAAGCACTCATCACGTCTCAAGGCGAAGCGCAGGCCATGCTGCACCGGCTGGAGCGCGCCAAGCATCAGCAGGCACTGGCCGCTGCCGTGCCCCGCGCGGCCTCTTCACCCGCGCAGGCTGCTGACCGCAAACTGAACGACGTGGCCTTGAGGCAGGCGGCGCGCGTGGCTCAGTTGCTGGCCTATCCGTGGCCCGTGGTGGTGGGCCGTGTTGAGCAAGCCGCGCTGCAAGAGCAGGCGGTGTTGACCAGCTTCAGCTTGGACATCAACAGCCTGGGGGGCAAAGCCGAAGCGCGCCCACAAGCCCGATTGCAAGCGGCTTTGCGCGACGATGCCTCGGCCTTGCGCTGGACTGCCGCCCATGGCGATGGGGCTCAGATGCTGGGGCGCGATGCCCTGGCCACCCCTTTTGCATCGACCCAAGGGCACTATGCCTTGCGGGCCGAAGCCGCCTGGCCCGTGGGGGTGGCGCCATGATGCTGCATTTGATCAAGCGCCTGGGCCTGCCCGGCGTGCTGGGCCTGGTGTTGCTGGCCGGTGCAGCATGGGTGCAGGGCGTGTGGCTGCCAGAGCAAAAAACGCAGGCCGAGGCCTTGGCGTCCAAAGCGCGCCAATTGCGCCACGAGCTGTTAGCCAAGGCGTCACCGGGCGCCGCATCTCAAGCGCGCGCGCTCACGCCCGAGGCGGCCTGGCAAGCGCTGTGGCAGCAATTGCCTGACTCGTCGCAGCGCACAGCGCTGCAATCTGCGGTGCTGGTCTCGGCGCGCGAGCGGGGCTTGACCTTGGCGGCGGTGCAGTTCAAAGGCGGGCCGGAAGGGCCGCCAGGCTTGTGGCGCCAACGCCTGGTCATGCCCGTGGACGGCCGTTATGCCGATGTGCGTGCCTGGTTGGGCCAGCTTCTCAGCGAGCCGGCCTTGAGCCTTGACGCGGTCGATCTGCAACGCACCGATGTGATGGGTGATGCCATCAAGGCGCGCGTCAGCGTGTCGCTCTGGTGGCGCACCACCGGAGGGCCTCGCTGATGCGCCCCCCCATGTTGATCGGACTGGTCGTGGCCTTGGCGTTGACCGCCTGGCTGGCCTTCCAGGAAGACGACGCCGCTGTTGAGCCGGTGAGCCGAGGCAAAGGGCAGAGTCAACGCGCGCCAGCATCGACCCCTGAAACTGATTCCGCTCAATCTCAGATGCTGGTGCAAAGCGTGGCGCAATGGCAAGCACGTTCGGCCTTGCCCCCTTTGACGATCGATACTTTGCGCCCCTGGGCTTCACAACAAGCACCGACTCCACCGCCTCAGGCCGTGGAGTCGGTTGCCATCGCGCCACCCATGGCCCCGCCATTTCCGCATGCCTGGGTGGGCCGCTTCAACGACTCGGCTCAACGCGCCGTGTTGGCCAGCGCAGACAGCACCTGGGTGGTGTCCGTTGGCGACGTCATCGAGGGGCAGTGGCGTGTTGATCAAATTCAAGAACGACAGATGAGCTTGACTTACTTGCCCTTGCAGCAGCGTCAGTCCATTGCCATGAAAGCACCATGAAGCACCCTTTACCCATGGCTCGACGAGTTGGCTGGCTGGCACTGTGCCTGGCCACCAGTGCGCTCGTGGCTTGCGCCAACCCGGCCTTGCGCGATGCCCAAGATCTGAGTCAGACTGGTCAGCACGAGGCGGCCCTGGCGCGTCTGCAGGCGGCCCTGCAGCTCCAGCAGGACGACCGGCTTTTGCGCTCGGCCACGCTCAAGCAAACCGATACCACCGTGGCCTACCTGGTCTACCAGGCCGATGCGGCGCGCGCCGCTGGCCGACTTGACGAGATCGAGTCCATCTTGCGTCGGCTGGAGGCCGCGGCACCCAGCCACCCTCGCACGGTGTGGCTGCGCAACGAAGTGAATCGCCTCAAGCGACACCAGAAGCTTTTGCAAGAAGCCCAGCAATCGTTTGACGCCAAAACCTATGAACGCGCCGAGGTCGCGCTGCGGGCCATCTTGAGCGAGGACCTGAGCAACGCCACCGCCCGAAGCCTGCTGACGCGCATCGAAGAGATGCGGGCCAACCAGACACGGCAAAGCAGCACATTGCGGCTCGCCACCGCGGGCAAGCCCATCACGCTTGAATTCCGCGAAGCGGCATTGCGCACCGTGTTTGAGGCGTTGGCGCGGGCCGCCGATGTGAACTTCGTGTTCGACAAGGATGTGCGCGGTGATGCCAAGGTCACCCTTTTCTTGCGCAACACCACGGTGGAAGAGGCGATGCGGGTGATCCTGAGCACCCAGCAGCTGGGCTCCAAGCTGCTCAACGACAACACGGTGCTTGTCTATCCCAACACCACGCAGAAACAGCGTGATCTGCTGGAAACGGTCACGCGCAGCTTTTACCTGGTCAACGCCGACCCCAAGCAAGTTCAGACCCTGGTCCGCGCGGTGGCCAAGTCCCGCGATGTGTATGTGGATGATCGGCTCAACCTGCTGATCGTGCGTGACACCCCCGAGGTCATGCGCCTGGTCGAGCGCCTGGTTCAAAGCGTCGACCTGGCCGACCCCGAGGTGATGATGGAAGTCGAGGTGATGGAGGTCTCCAGCAAGAAGCTGATGGAGATCGGCATCACGCCGGTGGACAAGGCCAGCTACGGCGTGTTGCCCAGCACCATCACGACCTTGGGCTCGCTCAAAGGCTTGAGCTGGAGCACGAGCAACCCCTTGGCCGTGGCCACATTGCGGGGCAGCAGTGGCAGCACCAACATGCTGGCCAACCCCAAGATCCGCGCCCGCAACCGCGAAAAAGCCAAGATCATGCTGGGCGAGAAGCTGCCTGTGTTCACGTCCAACCTCGTGGCTGGCACCGGGGGCGGTGCGTCAACCACCATCACTTACCTGGATGTGGGCTTGAAGCTCGACATCGAGCCCCAAGTGCAACTGGACAATGATGTCACCATCAAGATTGCACTGGAAGTGAGCACGGTCACGGCCCGGATCGAAGGCCCCGCCGGCTCCGGCTCATCGGCCTACCAAGTGGGCACGCGCCAAGCCACCACCACCTTGCGCTTGAAGGATGGCGAAACCCAGATCCTGGCAGGCTTGATCAACGACGATGAAAGCCGCAGCTCTGCGGGCATTCCTGGCCTTCACGACCTGCCCATTGCCGGGCGATTGTTTGGCACCACCAAAGACGAGCACAACAAAACCGAGATCGTCTTGTTGGTCACACCACACATTGTGCGCAATCTGCCGCAACCTGACTTGGCGGGCTCATCCCTGTTCTCAGGCACCGAGGCGCAGCCTGGCGCAGCGGGGCTCCAGATTCGAGAAGGCACTGCCGGCTCTGAAGCCGGGCGGGGAGCCTCCACCCCATCACGCGGCGCCTCAAATCGCTCACGCCCTGGTGCCGCTTCGGCAATGCAGCCTGATGTCACCGGGCCAGAAGAGGTCATGCCTGGCGCATCCTTCCAGGTGACAGTGCGCAATCCGGCCGACACGGCTTTGCAAACCACGGTGCTCTTTGATTCGCAATGGATCTCCGGTCCCGGTGCGGCCAGTGGCGGCATCGCCCTGGACATCCCGCCGCGGGAAAGTCGCTCCATCACGCTGACGGCCAAGCCATCCACCATGCCGGCCGAAACCTCGGTCACGCTGACCACCGGGGGCGGCGCCTTGCTGTTGCGCATTCGTCCGCCTGGCACGGATCCCACCCCAGCGGACAACCCACCGGCCCCGGTGCCCGACAATGACCGCTGACATTCATCACGCGCATCAACACCATCGGCATCGTGGCTTCACGATGATCGAGATGATTGTGGTGGTGCTCATGGTGGGCATTCTGGCCAGCGCGGCCATGCCCTTGGCTGCGCTGCACAAGCGTCGCACGCAAGAGGCCGAATTGCGTCAGGCACTGCGCACCTTGCGCACCGCCATTGATGCCTACAAGCGTGCCTGGGACCAGGGGCACATTGAAAAGAAAGCCGATGAATCTGGTTACCCGCCCAACCTGGAGGTGCTGGTCAAAGGCGTGCCCGATGTCACTTCGCCTCAAGGTGCGCGCATTTACTTCCTGCGCCGGCTGCCAAACGATCCATTGGCCAGTGATCCGGCCTTGCCAGCGGCCGCCACTTGGGGCTTGCGCAGCTATGCCAGCCCGCCAGAGGCGCCTGCACCGGGCAAGGACGTGTTCGACGTCTATTCACTGGAAGACAAGCTGGCCATGGACGGCACGCCGTACCGGGATTGGTGAGCCGGGCATGAACAGCAAACGAGGCTTCACCCTGATCGAGCTCATCGTGGTCATGGCCATCATCGCCTTGTTGGCCAGCATCGTGGCGCCGCGTTATTTTCGGTCGGTGGACAACGCCCGTGAGGCCAGCCTGCGCACCTCGCTCAATGTCATGCGCGATGCCATCGACAAGTACCTGGGTGACCGGGGGCAGTACCCCGAGTCGCTGGACGACCTGGTGCAGCGAGGCTACATCCGCCAGGTTCCGCCAGACCCGGTGACCGGGCGGCCCGACAGTTGGCAAATGCTGCCGCCACCGGCCGACAGCACGGCCCAGGGCGGCATGGCCGACGTGCGCAGCGGTGCCACGGGCAAAGGCCAAGATGGCACGCCCTTCAGTGAATGGTAGTCACACGTGCCCGTGGCTTCACCTACCTGATGCTGCTGTGGTGGATGGCCGTCAGCAGCGTGTTGCTGGCCGCGCTGGGGCAAAGCTGGGCGATTGAGGCGCGCCGTCAGCGAGAAATGGAACTGGTGTTTCGGGGTGAGCAGATCAAAACGGCGTTGACGGCCTATCAAGAGGCCACGCCCACCCTGCCCAAAGTGCCGCCCACCCGTTTGGAAGACCTGCTGGAGGACCGTCGAGGCCCTGCCATCAAACGCCACCTGCGAAAGTTGTGGCCGGACCCCATCACTGGGTCTGGATGGGGATTGGTGCGCCAAGGTGACTTCATCAGAGGGGTTTACAGCCAGTCTGATCAACAGCCTTTGCGCGCGCCTGACAGCGTCAAGCGGTACGACGAATGGCGTTTTGAGCAAAGTCCTTGAACGCCATGCCCTACCGTCAACAAACCGTCATCCGCCGTTCCTAGAATGTGATCTTCCTGTCATCGGCCCAACCATGTCACAAACCACCATTGCGCCGGAAAACTCGGAGAGCTTGCTGCGCGTCATCGAGGCAGCGCCTCAGGTTTGCAGGCGATTTCAGTTTTTTGTCTGGAGCCAGGGCGACCTGCAGCGTTGGATACCCCACAAGATGCTGGTGTGCGGATCCTATGACCGGGATCACCGCGAAGTGGTCTTTGACATCTTCAACAGTGTTCCTTTGCCTGACCAAGTTGTGATGTCCTTGAAGGACACACGCTCTGCCTTGATGGCCGCAGCGGTTCAGACCTGGCGCAAAGGGCGCCAGCAAGCTGCGCGCATTTCCTTGAGCCAGATGGACGCCTCAGGTGGGCTGTGGTCGTCGTTGTTGCAAGAGGGGTATGACCAGATTTTGGTGCATGGACTTTGTCGGCCCGGGCGTCCCGAAGAAATCGAAAGCTTCTTTGTTTTTGCGCAGCCGGGGCATGTCTACGACAACAGTGCGGTGCAAGCGCTGGACATGCTGTTGTCCTGCGTTCACCTGACGTACCAGAGGGTGTGCGTGACCGAGCGCCAGATGTCGAGCACCCGCCAACCCGCTGGCCCTCAGGCGGTGACAGCCTACCAGCGACAGGCGGTGATCACGCTGCGAGAGCGCGAAATACTGCTGTGGGTTCGAGATGGTTTGAGTAACCAGCAGATCAGCGAGCAGTTGGGCATCAGCGCGCTTACCGTCAAGAACCACGTTCAGAAAATCCTGCGCAAGCTTGGTGCTGCCAACCGCGCGCAAGCCGTGGCCAAGGCCATGACCATGAATGCCTTTGGCACGACCCAGGTGGGCTCGGGCGACTCTTACATTTGATCTGCGAAAAAACATGAACTGGATGAAGTCCTTTGCTGGCTGTTGCGTGACATTGCTGGGCGCCTCGCTGTGTTCCGCCCAGGTCAACAACGGGCATGACGTGAACGAGTGGACAGCCTTTGCGGTGCCGGCTGTGGAGCCTAGAAGAATGGGCGCAGTGCCAGATCATCAGTTTCAAACCTTGAAACAAGGTGGCCCTTGGCAGACCCAGCCCGTGGCTGTCTTGATTGGCAGCGAGCAGCAGTTGATGACCCTGGCACGGCAAAGTCAATGGGGTGAGGCCTTGGCACTGCTCAAGGCATCCAATCCTGATCCCAATGTGAGCGATGAGCTGGGTGCGACGCCCCTGAGTTTGGCGGCGGGTGGTGGCCAGACGGAATTGGTGAAAGAGCTTCTGCGTCGGGGCGCCGAGCCTGATCGGCGTGGCGCAGGAGGGATGACTCCCTTGGGCGTGGCGGCTTTCAATGGCCATGAGTTAGTGGTGCGTGAGTTGCTGCGCCGAGGCGCGCGCACCGACGTGCCGGGTGCCACGGGTCAATGGCCCTTGCATCTGGCCTGCGCTACCGGGCAGCAGCGCGTGGTCAAGCTGCTCATGGTGGCGGGTGCGGATGTGCGAGCATCCAACCGGCAAGGCCGTCATGCATTGGCCGAAGCGGCCTACTTTGGGCAACTGGGCGTGATGCAGCAACTGGTGGAGGCCGGTGTGAGTGCCGACCTGCTGGATCTGCATGGCCGCAATGCCCTGCATGCCGCAGCCATGGGGCAGCAGCGTGAGGCAGTGACCTGGCTCATGCAGCAAGGGCTGGTGCCGACCATGGCCTTGACGCAGGTGCTGTTGGACCAGGCTGATCAATGGGGCAATGGCCTGTTCGCCGCACCTTGATGATCGAAGGGTTGTCACGAGGGTGAACAAAAATTGGTTTCTCATTTTTGGGAGATCAAACCATGAACAAGCTGCAAGTCATCGTAGCTGTGGCGGCCTTGGCCGTCACCAGTGCCGCCAACGCTAGCCTGAACGACTTCACCACCGGCAACGGTTCCCTGGCGTTCATTGCCTATGACAATGTCTCTGTCGCCAACCCCGCCCTGGGGTCGGTCTTCGTTGATTTAGGCTTTCACCTGAACGACTTCGACCCCACCCTTGCTGGCAACGTTGTTGGTGTCAATAACAAGATTGTTTGGAACTTCGCCAACAACACGATCACCAAGAATGGCAATTTGGTCGTCGCCTCCAATGACTTTTCGGCTTTTGGCAGCTTCATTGGCGCCCACGGTGACGACGCGAAGTGGGGCGTGATCGCTGGTGACAGCATCTCGTTCCCCCAGCGCATCCTGACCACCGGTACACCTACAGCCACGCAATTGGCCCAGCAAAACTCCAGCACTACAGCAGGCGCCTTGGCCGTGCAAAACCTGTTTGTCAATTCTGGCGTGTCCAACGCCGTTGACAACGGTTCCTACTTTTCCAACAGCGCCGCTGACAACACCTACGTGGCAAAGACCACCAACTTTTCAAGCAACTGGCAAAACAAGCTGAAGTGGCAATCGACCACGACCAACAGCCAAACCAATTTTTGGATGGCGATGGGGGATGGGTCAGAAATGGTCTTGGGCAACAGTGGCGTGTTTCTGGATGAGGACAGTGCCACCCTGCTCAACCATGTTGGCACCTTCACGCTGGACAAGGCGGCAGGCACCTTGACCTGGGACACAGGTGGATTCCTAGACCAAACCGCGCCCTTGCCTGAACCTAAAGCCCATGTTTTGGCGCTACTGGCACTTTCTGCCATCGGTCTGGTGTGCTATCGACGCTCAATGCCGTGAGCAGGCCTTGCGGCCTGTTGTGTGCAATGCCACTGCGCCTTCAAAGCTGGTGGCATTTTTTCTAGCGTTTGATGTTGTGTTCCCCTCATTCAAGGGGGGGCGCATACATTTTGTCCGAAATACATAATTTGTCACCACAAATGAGCCAAATGGCTCATGTCTAAGTGCGATTGACGAGTCTTTACCAGTCATCTGACGTGGTTATCTTGATCGGTAGAGGTATGAGCCGATCAGCGATTGATCCGAATGGATCACGTGAACTCAGGGTTCACCCGCAACGGCTGTCACACGCCTTGCAGACACTCCAAACCACTCGAGCAGCCGTACCGCTCTTGTGCACTCTGAACCTTACATATTTCGTCCAATCCTTTCTCGGAGATCAAGCAAATGAAACTGCAAACCATCGTGGCCGCTGTGGCCCTGGCCGCCACCGGCGCCGCTAACGCTAGCCTGAACGACTTCGCTTCCGGCAACGGTTCCGTGGCCTTCATCGCCTATGACACCATCTCTACTGGTGCCAACACCGCCGTGGGTTCGGTTTTCGTTGACCTGGGCCTGACCCTGAACGACTTCGACCCCCTGCTGGCTGGCAACGTCACCGGCCTCAACAACAAGATCGTCTGGAACTTCGGCACCAACACGATCACCAAGAATGGCAATCTGGTCGCTGCGACCAACGACTTCTCGGCTTTCTCGTCCTTCGTCGCCGCCAACGGCGTTGATGGCAAGTGGGCCGTGATCGCTGGTGACAGCGTGTCCGTTCCCCAGCGCGTCCTGACCACTGGCACCCCCACCGCCACGCAACTGGCTACGGAAAACTCCAGCGCCACCGCTGGCGCCCTGGGTGTGCAATCCATGTTTGTCAACGCTGGCGTGTCCAACGCCGTTGACAACGGTTCTTACTTCGCCAACAGCGCCGCTGACAACAGCTACGTTGCCAAGACTTCCAACTTCTCCCTCAACTGGCAGAACAAGCTGAAGTGGCAAGCGACCACGACCAACAGCCAAAACAACTTCGTCTACGCACTGGGTGACGGTAATGAAACTCTCCTGGGCGCTGACGCACCTGCCAGCGCGGACTTCACCGGCCTGCTGAACCAACGCGGCACCTTCACGCTGGACAAGGAAGCTCAAACGCTGACTTGGGCCACCGCCGTTGCCGTTCCTGAACCCAGCAGCTACGCCCTGGCCCTGATCGGCCTGGCCGCCATCGGCGTCGCCGCTCGCCGCCGCGCTGCCAAGTAATCCCGCAGCTTAGACAAATGGCCGCCGCACGCACCGCTGGTGCGGGGCGGCCACACCACCCCACTCGCGTCCTCCACAACTCCGCCTAGGAATGCAAATGAAACTCTCCAAAATCGTGATCGCCACCATCGCAGTTTGCGGTGCTACCCAAGTCATGGCCGCTGGCGTGACCCGCCTGACCGGCTCGTCGGCTTCGTCCATCAACGTAGTCCGCGGCCTGGCCAACGCCTGCACCACCGCCGGTGGCACCATCACCGTGTACAAGACCAACACGTCCACCAGCGCCCTGGGCAATCAATTCAGCGTCAAGTGCTCAACCGCCGTCGCTGGTGGCACGCCCGTTAACTTCGACGCCACCTCGGTTGACGAAGCCCGCATGAACGTGGCCGGTGGCTCTGAAAGCGCCGTGACCAACGCTGCCCTGTTCCCCACTTCCACCAACACCAACTTCCTGGTCCCCACCGGTGCCTGCACCGCCGTTGCCGCTGGCACCGAAGCCCTGTCCTTCCTGGCTGCTGGCCAAATGCGCAGCTGCGGCACCACCTTGGCCGACACCATCCTCAAGTCTGATGGCGGCTACCTGGACGTCGAAGGCCCCGTCTTCAACGCCACCAAGTACGACGGCGGCGACTTCCAGCCCACCGGCTTCAACCAAGTGTTCGGCATCGCCGTGAACAGCACGCTGTACAACGCACTGCAAACCTACCAAAAGACGGTTGCTGGCGGCAACATCGTGGCCGCAGCTTGCGCCGCCGGTGCCACCACGCCTGAGTGCCAGCCCAGCATCTCGCGCGCCCAGATCACCTCGCTGATCAACAACGACCTGTTCAACGCCGGCAAGACTTCGGGCGGCGCCTACCTGGTTCCTGGCAGCGCTGTGTCGAAGATCACCTACTGCCAACGCCCCCAAACTTCGGGCACGCAGCAATCGTCGCAGTTGTACTTCCTGGGCTACGCTCTGAACGGCAACCTGGGCGGCAACGAAGTCGTCGTGCCCAACAACACCAGCCTGGCCAAGTACTCTTCGATCCTGAACAACGGTTCGTCTGACGTCAAGACCTGCCTGAATTCGGCCACCGACTTCCGCTTTGGCGGCCTGTCGCTGGAAAACAACCCGATCGGCGGCACTGACACCTACCGCTTTGTCAAGCTGAACGAAGTGGCCGCTACCGAAGGCGTGGCCGGTGCTTCGCAAACCACGACCGCCATCGCTGGCCGGTATGACTTCGTGTACGAACTGTCGGCTTATTGCCCCGGCGGTACTTGCGCTGACATCATCGCCACCATCAACAGCGCCGTGACCGTTGGTTCTTCCAGCCCTGGCATCTTCCTGGGCAATGGCGTTGAGTCCAAGTTCGGCCGCAACGGCAACTCCGCTGCGCCTATGGCTTCGCGTTAATCCAGTCTTGGTTTCCTTCGAGGGCTCGTCTGTCCTCGAAGGGCCCGTGCTGTCAAGAGCCTGATCTATGCACAGTCCCCACCCGGGGACTGTTGCTTTGTGTGATGTACAAAATGAAAAAACTGGCTTTTCTGTTAGCGTCCGTAGTGTTCGGGACCGCCCCGCATGCCGCCACGCCGACAGCTGCTGCGAGTCCTGCTTTCGATGTCATGGAATACGTGGTCGAAGGCAACACCGTGTTGTCCAACCAGCTGATCGAGCGGGCGCTTGAGCCCTACCTCGGCCCCGGCAAAAATTTCAAGGACATCGAGGCCGCGCGCACCGCGCTGGAGAAGGTCTACCAGGACAGCGGTTTCCTGTCGGTGGTGGTGAGCTTGCCCAACCAGCGAGTGGATACTGGTGAGGTCAAGTTGGAAGTGACCGAGGCCAGCGTGGAGAAGGTGGCCGTCAGCGGTGCAAAGTTCCACCTGCCGAGCGACATCAAGGCCAAGGTGCCCAGTCTGGCTGCGGGGCAGGTGCCTTATTTTCCGCAAGTGCAGGAAGAGTTGGCACAACTGCAGTCGGCCGACCAGCAAGTGACCCCGCTGATCGGCGCGGGAGACGAACCGGGCAAGATCCAGATCGATCTGAAGGTCGAAGACAAGCTGCCCTGGCATGGCTCCATTGAGGGCAATACCCATCAAAGTTTCAATACACGCCGTGGCCGTCTGGAGGCCGTGGTCAGCTACAGCAATCTGTGGCAAATGGGCCATACCCTTGGCGCCAGTTGGCAGTATGCGCCAACGCGTCCGGCCGATGCCAACACCTTGACCCTGATCTATGGCTTGCCACTGAGCCGCACCGACGACCTGAATTTCTCGGTGACCGACAGCCGCAGCGACACGCCCACCAACACCAGCCTGGGCGGCCAGACCCTCACACGTGGCCGCTTCTACGGCCTGCGCTGGCAGCATCAGCTCGATGACCTGGAATGGCCGGTGCGCCACAGCCTGTACGGATCCCTTGACTACAAGGACAACCGCGACAGCAACCAGGACATCGGTGGCTTCACCACGACCAAGCCACCCTTGCGTTATCCGGTGCTGTCTTGGGGCTACAACCTGTCGTGGCTGGGAACCCAGAGCGAGCAGGTGACGGCCAATACGTCGTGGGCGACATCCAGCGGTGCCGTCGCGGGCCGCGAGGTCGACTGCAGTGGCCGCAGGCTGAATCAATTCGAGTGCAAACGCGCGGGCTCCAGCCCCGACTTCCTGGTCTGGAAAGCGGGCCTGGGCTTGCGGATGCCCGTGTGGCGCAAGTGGCAGATTAACGTCCATGGCGACGCGCAGATCGCATCGGGGCCCCTGGCCTCTGGCGAGCAATACAGCCTGGGCGGGGTGGACACCGTGCGCGGCTACTACGACGCCGAGCAGGCTGGTGACATCGGTTGGGCGGCGCGCCTGGAACTGATGTCGCCGCCCTGGTCCCCCGTGGCGAACTGGAGCGTGACAGGCCTGGCTTTCCATGACAGGGGCTTCGTGCTCCTCAAGGATCCTTTGCCCGGCCAGAAATCCCGCAACAACCTGGCCAGTGTCGGCCTGGCTTGGCGTGCCGAGAACAACCGTGGCTTGCAGGTGTCGCTGGACCTGGCCTTGCCCTTGATCGAAACGCAGCGAGCGGCCGATAGCGGCGCTTATGAAAGTGCGACCAAGCGTCGTGTCCGTGGAGACCTGAGCGTCCGTCAGTCGTTCTGACGCGGCCTGTTGCGTATCGTTTGAGGAGTTGTTGACATGAATAAGCAAGTTCACCGTCTGGTGTTTGACCGTCGTCGAGGCATGCGTGTGCCGGCTGCCGAGCACGTGCGCTCGGCTGGCAAGGCCGCTGGAGGCGCCAGCCGGGCCAAGCCCATGGTGGCGAGCGGTGTGCTGGCCACGGCAGCGATGGCCGGTTCTCTGGCATGGGGGCTGCTACCTGGTGAGGCACTGGCGCAGCAGCGAACGATGGGCGGCACCGTGATGCGGTCGGCCACGGCCTTGTCCAACATGGCCAGCACCGTGAACCGGAACCTGCCCCAGGCCTACTCGGGGTCGCTCCACGCGAACGAGGGCAAGTTCAACACCGCCACGGTGGGCCAGACCCTGAACATCAACCAGTTCGATGACAAGGTCATCATCAACTGGGACAGCTTCAATGTGGGGTCCGGGTACACCGTCCGCTTCATCCAGCCCAACAGCAGCTCGTCGGCGCTGAACAACATCTGGAGCCTCGACCCCAGCGTCATCCTGGGCCAGATCCAGGCCAATGGCGAGGTGATCCTGCAGAACCAGAACGGTTTCATCTTTGGGCAAACCGCCCGGGTAGATACCAGCAGGTTCGTGACCACGGCGCTCAAGCTGGCCAGGGACACTTACATGCGCGGCATCCGCGCCAGAACCACCGACGGGGCGGCTGCATTCGGCGACGACGAGTCGGCGCCAACTGGTTTTATCACCATCGAACGTGGCGCCGAGATCAAGGCCCTGGCGGGCGGCGAAGTGATGATGGTGGCGCCCAAGGTCTACAACGAAGGCACCATCGAAACCCCGAAAGGCCAGACCATCCTGGCGGCGGGGCAGAAGGTGTACCTGTACAACACCACCGATTCGGCCCAGCGCGGTCTGGTGGTGGCGGTGGACGCCTTTGCCGACAGCAGCCATGATGTCAACACGGTGGAGCAAGCCGCGGCCGTCAAATACAAGACCGTCAATGGGGAAGCGGTCAGCAACAGCAACAGCAACAGCAACAGCACGAGCGCGGACACCGCGGGCCTGGCTACCAAGATCAACCAGATCGTGGCCGAGCAAGGCACGATCAATTTGGTCGGCATGACCATCCGCCAGAACGGCACTTTGACGGCCACCACGGCGATCAAGGGGCAGAACGGCGCCATCTACCTGCAGGCGCAAAAGAACACCTTCAAGCCCACTGGTTCCACGCATGTTGCGAACGAGTTGGGCACCGTCGACTTCGGCCGGGACAGCGTGACCGAAGTCAAGCCGAGTGCCGAAACCGTGTTCAACCCCATCACGAAGCAGGATGAGAAGCCCACGCAAAAGGACGCCGAGGTCTTCTACCGGTCCAGCATTTCGGTGATGGGCAAGGACATCCGCGTGCGCTCGGGCGCAAAGATCACGGCCGTGTCGGGCAACATCAGCGTGTTGGCGGCGGCTGACACCCAGAACGCCTCCATCTTCAACAAAGAAAATGCCAGTGGCCCGTCCGATGGCAGCCGCCTCGTGGTTGAAAGCGGTGCCACCATCAGCGCGGCGGGCCTGCGCCAGGTGGCCGTGCCCATGAGCCGCAACCAGCTCAGCAGTCGCCTGTTCGCGACCGAACTGGCCGATTCGCCGGTGCAGCGCGGCGGCGTGCTGTACCGCGCCGACCTGCTCTCGGACGCGCGGCGCCAGGTCAGCGTGGGCAACGTCACCGGCCAGTACAACCTGATCGGCCGCAATGTCGATGAGCTGTCGACGCGTGGCGGCAATGTGCGCCTGTGGTCGCAGGGCGACCTGGTCATCGCCGATGACGCCACGATCGACATCTCCGGCGGCAGCATCCAGTACCAGGCCGGGCAGGTCATGTCGTCGCTGGTGCGACGGGGCAACCAGCTCCTTTCGGTGGAGAACGCCAAAGCGGGCGAGAAATACGATGCGCTGATCACCCCGACATCGGAACTGGGCGCGCAGCAAGTGGCCAGCTACGAGCAGGGCGCCGATGCGGGCACCGCCTGGGTGGCGGGCGCCAACACTTACCTGGGCACGCAGGTGCTCAAGGCGGACGTGGTGCTGGGCCCCCTGCAGCGGGCGGGCCAGGCATCGGGTGGGCAGGTGTCAGTCGGGGGGGGGCCGCTGGATCCCCTGGGCGCCGATCTGCCGGTGGAGTTGGGTGTGGCCCTCATCCTGAAAACCCGTCCGGACCTGTATGGCTCATTGCTGCCGCTGGGCGGCACCCTCAAGGTGGGTTACAAATCGCAGATCATTGAAGACCGCCTTGGCACGCAATTTGGCACGCAATTGGTGCAGGACATCGTGCTGCAAACGGGCGGCAACCACCTGCCGCTGACGTCCATTCCGGAATCGGATACACCCGAGGCCGAACAGTTCTTCGGTGGGCTGTCGGGCGCCACGACCCGTCTGTTCTCGGCGGATCTGGCGTCGTCGGGCATCAGCTCACTCCTGCTGAGCGCCACGGCGGTGACCTTGCCAAAAGATACCACCTTGAATCTGGGCGCGTCCGGGCAGCTTGACATCAATGCCGAGCACATCGACCTGGACGCCCGGATTCGGGCGGCGGGGGGCAAAGTGAGTTTGGCGAGCTATGGCAAGTTCGCGAAGGACGACCAGCCCGCCACCCAAGGCACGATCGAGATCGGCCCCGATGCCCACATTGACCTGTCGGGCACGCGCCTGGATGAGCGCGGCACGGCCTCGCAGGCCGCGGTCAATGTCAATGGTGGATCCTTCTTTGTGAATGCCGACCACTCCGCCACTTTGGCCGAAGGCAGCGTGGTGGACGTGTCGGCAGGGGTGTGGCGCTCGAGCGGCGGCAGCACCAGCACCGGCAACGCGGGCAGCGTGAAGCTGTCGGTCAACGGCGTGCTGGATGAGCAGGCAGAGCCCACGGGCCAGTTGTTCATGAACGGGGATTTGAGGGCCTTCGACTTCAAGTCGGGGGGCACCCTGACTTTAAGCGGACTGCATTCACTGGCCATTGGTGGCCCGGCACAGGATGCCTGGGGCATGGCGGTGGACCAGGGCCTGTTCGCCGACCATGGCTTTGGCACCTTCAACCTTTCGGCGTTGGGCAATGTCGATGTGCTGGGCAGTGGCCAACCCGTGCTGCGCAACTACATCCTGACTGCCAGCCGCGTGGCCTTGACCCCCGAGGCCCTGACCAGCATCGGCATGGTGGAGGCGCCCAATCGGCAGGCCATCAACCTGAACCTGGCGGCCACCTTGCAGCCGAGAAAAGACCTCTATGGCAGCCTGTCGGTGGGCGGCAACGTCAATGTGGCCCAAGGCGTCACGGTGGACGTGGGGGCCGGTGGCCAGATCGGCCTGACGGCCGGCGGCAACATTGAAGTGGCGGGCACCTTGGTGGCCCATGGCGGGAACATCTCGCTGGGCTTGTCCGGCAACCGGGGAGGGGCTGACATTGGCGGCACCAAGGATGCGACTGGCTTCATCGAAGACCAGGAGATCCGCCTGACATCGACCGGCAAGCTGGACGTGTCCGGGGTGGCGCTCACCACCACCACGACCAGCGCCGGCGGCGAGTTGATCAGAGGGCGTGTGCTGGGGGGCGGCAGTGTCAAGCTGAACGTCAAAGCCGGCGCGCCTTCCCGTGGACGCGTGGTCACCGAGGAAAAATCCGTCATCGATGTCAGCGGCGTGGCCGCTGACCTGGACCTGGGCAAAAGCGCAGGTGCCCGAACAACCCTCAGCAAGGGTGCCGGCAGCGTCAGCGTGGCCTCTGGCGACGGCTTTGCCCTGATGGGCACGCTGAAGGCAACGCGCCCCGATGCATCGGTGTCCGGCGGCCAGTTCAGCGCGTCAATCAGCCGCGAGGGCGTGGCCGACTTCACCTCCAATCAGGAGGACGCAAAACAGTACAAGCCCGAGCCCCATCAGTTGCTCTTGCTGAACAGTGTGGCCGAGGTGGCGAACCACGCGCGCGCCTCGAACGAAGGCGTGCTGTCGTCGGCGTCTTTGCTGAATGCGGGCTTCGACCAGATCCAGTTGCGGGCCGACGACAAGATCGTTCTGGGCAGCGGCGTCGATCTGGTGGGCCACCCCCAGAAGGGATCGGACCAGGTGGCTCTGCGCTCGGTTCAGTTGACTTCGCCCGTGCTGCAGGCCCAGGACAACGGATCGCACCTGATCCAGGCCGCCTACGTGTCATTGGGTGACCGCGACCTGAAGCCCCAGCCGGCATTGACGGTGCCCGTGGCGCCCGTGGTGCCCGCCGCCGAGAAGGGCGATGCCCGCCTGTCGGTGCAGGCCGGTTTGATCGAGGTCTATGGCCACAGCGCCTTGCAGGGCTTTGGCAACGCGCTCAACGAGAAAGACCATGACAGCATCCTTCTCAGCGCGACCCTGGATGCCGCCGGCCACGTTGGTGCACGGCGAGACGGCGAGATCCGTTTCATCGGCCGCACTTTCAGCGGCTACGGCGACGCCAGGAAAAGCGATCTGAAGGGCAGCCTGAATTTCGGCGGCGAAATGACGCTGCAGGCCGGCCAGGTCTACGCCAGCACCTTGTCCAACTTCGTGGTGCAGGGCTTGCTGGGCAATTCGGCCCTGACCGTGGCGGCCCCAGCGGGTGGATCGACCAGCGCAGCGCCTTTGTCGGCCCTGGCCCAGTTGAGCCTGCAAGCCCAGGACGTGACCATCGGGGGCGTGATCCGCCAGCCCTTTGGCAGCATCACCATCAATGGCGAGAAGAAGCCGACCTTGATCGATGGCAGTGTGCTGTCCGTGTCGGGCGATGGCGTGACGGTGCCCGTGGGCACCACCATCAATGCACGCCAATGGCTGTATGCCACCAATGGCACCGTGGATGGCGTAGATCCCGCCGCCGACAACAGCGTGAAGGTGTTGGATGGCCTGCCCGTGGCCAAGGGCATCCTGGTGAAGGGCCAGGGCCTGAGCATCGGCAACCAGACTTTGGTCCAGGCCCAGGCTGGGGGGGACCTGCAGGCCTGGGAGTTCATCGCCGGCGTGGGCGGCTCGAGCGACACGCTGAACACGCCGAACGTGTTCGCCATCCTGCCCACCTACCACTATGACTTCGCGCCTTTCGACACCGAGATCGCCGCCAGCACCAAGGCTGTCGGCACGACCCTGACGGCTGGCGACCAGGTGAAGATCAGCACGGCCAGCGCTGTGCTGGCCGCGGGCACCTATACGCTGTTGCCAGCGCGCTATGCCACCTTGTCTGGTGCCGTGCTGGTATCGGCCTCTACGCTGAGTCTGCCAGTCACCCTGTCGCAGGCCATCCAACGCGATGATGGCAGCGTGCTGGTGTCGGGCTACAAGACGGCCCTGGGCACCGACATCAATGGCGGCAACGACCTGCGCCAGGCCCTGGTCCTGGAGCCCGAGGCCACCTTCCGCGCCAAATCGGATCTGCAGATCTCGTCGGTCAATGCGATGCTGGCCGATAAGGCCAAGCGTGCCGGGACGGCGCTGCCGTCCCGGCCCGGTGATGCCGGACGGGTGTCGCTGGCGGCCAAGGAGACCTTCGACTGGGCCGCCCAATTCAATCTGAAAGGGACTGATGGTTTCGAAGCAGGCCAGTTCGACCTGGCCATGCCTGGCATGACCCTGCTGGCCACCGGGGAGTCGGCCGGCGCCGATGCCAAGACCATCAGCGTGGCGCAGCTGAATGAAACCGGTGCCCAAAGCATCCTGCTGGGCGGCACGCGCACGGGAACGGCCGAGAACACTCGCATCACGACCCTGGCCAAGGACCTCACGCTCAGCGGTGCCATTGAGGTGGGCGAGTTGATCGCGGTCGCGACCGACACGCTCCACGTGAAAGCGGGCACCTCGGTGAAATCCAACGCCCCCGAGAGCGCCGCGGCCAGCACCATCACGGTGGAGGGCCTGGGCGCGGCTCTGGTGGTCGGCAACCATGCCGAAACCGACATGAGCCGTGACCTGTCCAAGGTGCCCGTTGGCACCGCGCCAAAGGGATCGTTGGTGGTCGATTCAAAGGTGGCGCTGGAAGGCGCAGCCATTCAACTGGATGGGCGCCAACTCGTCAGCCTTGACGCGGACGTGACATTGCTAGCCTCCTCACTTGGTGTGGGCGCGCCGCGCATCGCGGTGGGCGGCGTTTCAGCCGATGAAAACGCCTTGTCCCTCACGGGGGCACTGCTGACGAGCGCCAACCAGGCCAAGCGCCTGCAGTTGCGCAGCTACAGCAGCATCGACCTGCTGGGCAGTGTGGCCCTGGGTGGCCGCGATGCCACTGTGGCGAAAGCCCCGTTGCTGCAAAGCCTGATCCTGGACGCGCCGGAGTTGCGTGGCATTGGCCAGGCCACGGACACCGCCAGTGTGCTGGCCCAGAACATCGTGTTGCGCAACAACTCGGGCCTGCAAGCCAAGCCGGCCGATCCAAGCGTTTCCAAATTGGACATCACCGCTGAGCCGCCTGTGAAAGACGGCGTGAACGGTGGCATCACCGTGGGCAAGGGCGCCCAGAATCTGGCCTTTGCTTCGGCCAAGCTGAACACGGCGGCCGATGTGGTCTTCAGTGGCAAAGGCATGTTGGGTGCGCAGGGTGCGCTCACGGTTTCCACGGGCCGCGTCACCGCCGACAAGACCGCCCATCATGGCGTCAACAGCCAGGGCTTGCTGACCATCGAGAAGGCGGCCAACAGCCGCGCACAATTCTCACAGGTGGGAGCGGGCGGCAGCCTGTCCCTGACAGGCAGCCGCGTCGTGCAGGACGGTTTCATCGATCTGCCATCGGGTTCCTTGAGCCTCACTGGCTTGGGCGAGACGGGCCAGGACGACACCGTGAGGTTCACCGAACGCTCCATCACCCAGGCCAAGGGCTGGACGGCGCAAGCGGGAACCACTTGGGGCGCCACGGCACAGGGTGGCCAGATCAAGGCCACCGCCGCGCGTGGTGACGTGGTGGTGCTGGGCACGCTGGATGTGTCGGCACCATTGCCATCGTCCGCATCGGACACGGCCAAGTCGGCAGGCGCCATCGCCCTGACGGCCACTCAAGGGGTTCTGCGCTTAGGCGACAAGGCCCTGCTCAAGGGCAGCGCCGCCACCGACACCTTGTCGGGCTCGCTGACGGTGGATGCTGGCGCCGTGCGCAACGAAGCTGTGGCCCAGGCGCAAGCCCAGACCCAAGCCGCTTCGGTGGCCAACGCCGCCGCAGCCGAGGGCACGCTGGACCGCCTGATCGACTTTGCCAACGCGGGTGGATTGCATGGCGCCGTGGACGTGCGGGTGCGGCAAGGTGACGCGTCCCTGAACACCACGCTCAAGGCAGTGCGGGCCAGCCTGAGCGCCGATGCGGGGAAGCTGACGCTGCTGGGGTCGGCCATCATCGATGCCAGGGCGCCTCAAGGTGGTTTGGTGCAACTGGCGTCCGCCAAGGACCTGACCGTCAGCGCGGGCGCGCAGATCCTGGCCGATTCGAGCCGCGCGGGCGCCAATGGCGGCGACATCCTGCTGGCTTCGGCATCGGGACAAGTCAAGCTGGAAGAAGACGCGCTCATCACGGCATCGGGCGACGACGCCCTGGATGGCCGAGTGGTCATCAGCATGCAGCGCGACGCCTTGGACAGCCTCGTCAAGGAGCAGGCGGGCAAGGACGCCGATTCGATCAAGACCGCCAGCATCACCGCGGGCGAGGTCGATGTGGTCGGCAACCGGGTCTATCAGGGTGAAACCGTGGGCGAAGGCCGGTCCGGATCGGTCTCGACGAAGACCACGACCAGCACGAGCACGAAGACGGTCACCGACGTCACTGACACTGAAACCATCACCACGAAAACGGTCACCACCAAAGTGAAGGTCGATGCATCCTTCAAGGATCCAAAGACGGGCAAAACGGTGGTCAAGGCCGGCGACACGGACACGGCCGTCGCCGTCGAAGTGAGCAAGAAGGCAACGCCGGCGGGCGCCACGCTGGGAAGCACCTCGAAAACCGACACGACGACCCCCAACGTGCAAACGTCCCAGGTGGGGCGCTATGTCGGCTTGGCCGACGTGTCGGATGATGCGGAAACGTTCATGAATAACGGGTCCGATGTGCTGTCTGCCATGGGACTGACGGGACGCGCCAACTTGCGGGCGGGGGTCGAGATCCAGTCGTCGGGCGATTTCTACCTCAACAACGATCTGTCGCTGGCGGACAAGCTCCACCCAGGCGGCCAGCCGGTGTTCCTGACGGTGCGGGCAGACAAGAACCTGTCCTTCAGGGGCAGTTTGAGCGATGGTTTCGCATCGGCTGCGCGCAATGCGCCCATCAATGTGGGCGAGGGCGCTTCATACCGCCTGGTCGCGGGCGCGGACCGCTCGGCGGCCAATGCGCTCAAGACATCGGCTGCGGCCACCGGCAACCTGACGATCGCCGCGAACAAGGTGGTGCGGACCACGTCCGGATCGATCGAAATGGCCGCGGCGCAAGACATCGTCTTGAGGACCGATGAATCCAACAAGACCACGCCGGTGCAAGGCGTGGCCTACGTGGCGGGCCGCGCTGAAGTGGATGAAAGCTCAGGAGGCGCCACCAATTTCACATCCCACGGCGGGCGTTTTGAGGCCACGGCGGGCCGCGACATCGTGGCGCCAGGGGTTTCGCAGCTGTTCGGCGCCTGGTTCAACCATGTAGGCTTCAGCGACACGGAAAGCGGACAGAACGTCCCTGTGGCCTGGTGGAGCACCTTCTCGGCCTTCAAGCAAGGCTTCGGTTCTTTCGGCGGCGGCAACATCAGCGCCGTGGCCGGACGCGACATCAGCAACCTGGGTGTCGTGGCCCCGACTTCTGCGCATGTCGTGACGGCATCGGAGCGCGATGCGCTGGTGGTGGAGAACGGCGGCGACGTGACCATCCAGGCGGGCCGTGACATCCGTGGCGGCAGCTTCTTCATCGGCCAAGGCAATGGCCTGGTCCAGGCCGGAGGCGCCATCGCCATTGGCGACAGCCTGGACACGACCAAGCTCAGCCCCGTCGGCGTGATGCTGGGCCAGATGAATGGCAACTGGTCCATGCAGGCGGTGCGGGATGTGAACCTGGCGCTGGCCTTCAACCCGACCATCTTCACCAACACCAACCGTTCCAGTGCGATCGGCGGCTTGTATTTCACATATGGAGACGACAGCACGCTGGCGATGTCCAGTGTGGCAGGCGATGTCAACTGGCTGGCCGCCAGCCGCGCCAACAAAGGCACGGCGTCCAATGGGGGGTTCCTGTCTGAAATAGGCAAACTGGGGGCATCGGATGAGCAATTGACGACGGGGCCAGGCTACCGCAATGCCGCCACCGGATTTGCCGCGCCGGTCGTGCACATCGCAGCATTGCAAGGCAATGTACTGGTCGACCTGCCAGCTGACGCGATCATCCTGGCGCCCTCCGCCAAAGGCGATCTCAGTGTCTACGCCTATCAGGATGTGTCGCTCAGGTCCCTTGGCCCTGCGTTCCTCAGCCTTGGGGATGGCTTGTTTTCCGACAGCTACACCTTGCTGAATCCTCGGAATGAGACGGTCGCGATAAAGGGGGGAACTATAGAAACCGGTAAATTGAAGACCCACGTTGTGGTGGGGCCTTCCCAAGGCAATCGGGTGATGGCCAGTTTGCTGCATGCGCAAGATGCAACACCGGTGCGGATCTATGCAGGCCGCGACCTGGTCGTTGAATCGGGCGCGCTGAGTGGACGCGCTGAACTGACCGCCTCCAAGCCCGCGGAGATCGTGGCTGGCCGCGACATCCGAAACCTGTATTTCATCGGACAGAACTTTGCCGAGACCGATGTCACCCGCATCGCGGCAGGCAGGGACTTCGTGGGCGCCAGCAACAGCGGCGGTGGCCGCACCGGCGGCCTGATCAGGCTGCACGGCCCGGGCGAACTGCAGGTGGAGGCCGGCGGCCAGCTGGACCTCAACACCTCGGTCGGCATCGAGACCACCGGCAACCAGTTCAACACCGCTTTGTCCGATCAGGGCGCCAGCATCCGTCTGGCAGCGGGCATGGCCCGTTCGGTGGACGTGGCCGAGTTCGCCGATGCCTACCTGACCCAGGACACCGCCGCCCAGGCCAAGTTGGTCCGCTATGTCAAGGCAACCTTGATGCTGGGTGACGATGCGTTGGGGGATTACCCCGCCACGGGCGGCCCAGACCAGGCCCAGGTCTATGCCAAGGCCCTGGCTTTTTACCAGACCATGACACCCCAGCACCAATTGGCGTTGGCCGATGAGCTCGTCACCGACGCGTTCGTGGCCACCTACCTGTCGGGCCAGGGCGCCTATGCCGCCGCATGGCAGGCGCAGGCCGCCAAGGCCAAGGTGCCGGTGGCGGACCGCACCACGGCCGCCTTCAAGCGCTTCAAGGACGAGGTGGTGATGGCCGAGGTCAGGCGCCTGGCTGCGCAGGCCATCGACATCGCCGACAGTACCGATGCCGCCGAGAACGCCAAGCGCAATGCGCAGCGGCAAGCCTTGTGGGACCAGATCGACCAGATGCGAAACCTGGCCGGGCTGGGCAAGGGCTTCGATGCCAGCGGCGACATCGACCTGGCTGGCAGCATGGCCTACACCCGTGGGCAGGGCAGCCTGGCATCCGGCGGCATCGACCTGTTCGCCCCCGGGGGGCAGGTGATCGTGGGTTTCAGCACCCTGACCGCCAACGACAAGCTGCAGGCCGCCACCCGCGGCCTGGTCACCATGCAGGGCGGCAGCATCCGCTCCGTGTCCGACGGCGACTTCCAGGTCAACTCACAAAAAGCCTTCGTGGTGGGCGAGGGTGATGTGCTGGTCTACTCCGCCCACGGCAGCATCGATTCCGGCCGCGGATCCAACACCGACGTGACGGTTCCCGCGCCGGTTGTCAGCGTAGACGAGTCGGGCATCGTGACGCGCACGGTGCCGGCGGCGACCACCGGCAGCGGCATCGGCCGCTTGAACGCGGGCGATGTGAAGTCCGCAGGCAATGTCCTGCTGGCGGCGCCCAACGGCGAGATCCGCGCCCTGGATGCGTTCATCCGCAATGAATCCGGCGGCGACATCGCGGTGGCCGGGCGGGTCCTGGGTGGCGACAACATCAAGGGCAATGTCTCGGGCCTGGCGCCAGCGCCCACGGTGAATGTGTCGCTCAACGTCAACTCGGCCTTGCCGACCGATGCGGGCGTGAGTGCGCAGACAGCGGTGGACGGGGTTCAGGGCAAGAGGGACAAGGACCCGGCTTCGATCCTGACCGTGGATGTGCTGGGTGTGGGTGACGAGGCCACCGCGCCAGCGGCCGGCCCCGTCGCGGTGCCCGTCGACGCGTCTTCGATATCCCCAGGCAAAAAGCCCTGCCGGAAGGAAGACTGCAAACGCTGATTCCCGACGTGTAAGGCCTCCCTCATCCAGGGGGAGGCCTGCTTCGTGACAAATTCGTGACGCCGCATGGGCCGTTTGTGTAGGCCATTCAGCCCAGGGGCCTACCCGATGGCGACACATGCATTTTCCACAATATCCCTTTTGCGTAGTGATGGACCGAGTCCCATGAATGCTGTGAAGTCTGTGATGATGGGTGCCGCGCTGTGCTGCGGCTTGGTATCGACCTCTGCCCAAGCTTGGTGGCATGGCGATTGGAAGCACCGGGCCAAGATCAGCCTGAACACGACGGCCCAGGGCATCGAAACCAAGGAGGCCCTGTCGGGCACCGTGGTGCCGGTGCGCCTGCACTCGGGCAATTTCGATTTCCTGAGCGCCAAGCCCGATGGCACGGATCTGCGCGTGGTGGCGGCCGATGACAAGACGCCCCTGAAATTCTGGGTCGAACGCTTCGATGGCGCCAATGAACTGGCTGTCGTGTGGGTGCAGTTGCCCAATGTGGCGCCGGGCACCGACAAGAACTTGGTCTACGTTTACGCCGGCAACGAGAAAGCCGCCGCCGAGACCGTCACCCCCGCCTTGTTCGACGGCGCCACCGCCGTCGCCCTGACCTTCGCCGAGAAAGACGGCCCTGCTGTCGATGCCTCGGGCACGATCAAGACCTTGGCGCCTGTCGTCCGCGAGTCCACCGGCCTGATCGGTGCGGCCGCCAAGCTGGATGGCCAGACGCCCCTGACCCTGCCCGCCAGCGACAAGCTCAAGGCTGCCGCATCGGGCCCCTACAGCATCAGCCTGTGGGTCAAGCCCGCCACGGCCGCCGGCATCCTCTTCAAGCAAGGCCCTCTCGCCCTGGCCCTGGATGGCGGCAAGTTGAGCGCCTCGCTGGGTACGGCCAAGGCCACCGGTGGCGAGTTGCCCGTCTCGTCGTGGGCCCATGTGGCCGTGACGGTGGGCGCTGGCAAGCTCACTTTGTACGTCAACGGTGGGCAAGCCGCGCAAACTGATCTGCCCGTCTCCGGCCTCGCCATCGAAGGCAATGTCGTGATTGGCGAGGGCCTCAGCGGCCTGGTCGACCAGATCGAGATCGCCGGCACTGTGCGCAGCGCCGATTGGGTGAAGTTCGCCCATGCCGCACAAAGCGCCGATGCCAAGCTGGTGGTGGCCGTGGCCCAGACCGAGGACACGGCCAAGGAAGGCGGAGGTGAGCCCGGCTACTTCGGCATCCTGGTGGGCAACCTGACTGTTGACGCCTGGGTCGTGATCGGCATCCTGGGCGTCATGTTCGTGGTGTCGGCATGGGTGATGTACGTCAAGGCCGTGTTCGTGGGCCGCGCTGACAAGCACAACCGCCTTTTCCTACAGAAATTCCGGGAGACGCACGACGTGATGACCGTGCCGTCCAAAGGCCTGGCGCACTCGTCCTTGCAGCGCCTGTACGCGGCCGGACTGCATGAGCTCAACAAGCGTGACGTGGGCAAGGCCGGAGCCAAGCCACTGTCTGGCGCATCGATCGACGCGGTCAAGGCCGCCATCGACGCCGACCTGGTGCGCGAAGGCCAGGATCTGAATTCACAGATCGTGCTGCTGACCATCGCGATCTCGGGCGGACCCTTCCTGGGGCTGCTGGGCACGGTGGTTGGCGTGATGATCACCTTCGCGGCCATCGCGGCTGCGGGCGATGTCAACGTCAACGCCATCGCGCCAGGCATCGCAGCAGCGTTGCTCGCCACGGTGGCCGGCTTGGCGGTGGCCATTCCGGCGCTGTTTGGCTACAACTACCTTGCCGCCCGCATTAAGAACATCTCGTCTGACATGCAGATCTTCATCGACGAGTTCGTCACGCGGGTGGCCGAAACCTACGGCGCCCGCTGATCGGAATCACCATGTCGGGCGACATCAAGGAAGACAACCAGCCCTATGACGAGATCAACATCACACCGATGCTGGACTTGGCCTATGTGCTGCTGGTCATCTTCATCATCATGACGACGGCCTCCGTGCAGGGGGTGAAGGTTCAGTCACCGATCACGCAGGCCAGCAACAACCTGGCCAAGCCGCAGACCAAGGGCATCACCATCACGGCCGATGGGCAGGTCTACCTGGACGCTTATCCGGTCAGCATGGAGCAGCTCCAGTCCACCCTGGCCCAGTACAAGGCGGCTAACCCGAATCTGCCAGTGGTTCTGAAGGCCGACGCGGCCACGCAATACGAGAAGGTGATGGCGGTGCTGGAAATCGCCAAGCGCCTGGACATCACCGAGATCGGTTTGGCCACCAAGCGAGTGCAGTAAGGAATACGGGCATGAAAGTTCAAAACGAAACCAAGCCCTACGACACGATCAACGTGACGCCCATGCTGGATTTGGCCTATGTGCTGCTGGTGGTGTTCATCCTGATGACCACGGCATCCGTGCAGGGACTGCGTGTGAGCATGCCCAAGCCCAGCAACAAGCCCAGCACCGAAAAGCACGAGTTGAAGGTGGTGCAGGTGTTGTCCGATGGCGCTCTGCTGATCAACGGTGTCACGGTGAACTTGGCCGACCTGGAAACGCAGCTTCAACAGGCGAAGGCGCGCGATCCCAAGATGAGCGTGGCCATCAAGGGCGACGCGAAAGCGCATTACGCCAAGGTCGTGTCGGTCATCGACCTGTGCAACAAGATCGAGGTGCCCATGGGCCTGATCACCTCGCGCATCGGGACCTGAGCATGGACCAAGACATGAGCTTCCCGGTGGACGAACCCAGGAAGGCCTGGGTGTCATGGATGGCGGGTGCCTTGGTGGCCCTGGCCATCGGCGCGCTGGTCGTCTGGGCCGTGACATCGTTCAAAGGCAGTGGCGGTGGGCGCAGGCAGCAGATGGTGAAGATCGCCGTGTTGCCCGACACGCCGCCGCCACCGCCCAAGGAAGAGAAAAAGCCCGAGCCCGAGAAGCGCGAGGACAAGCCGCAACCGCAGCAGGAGCAGCAGCCCAAGCCCCAGGTGGCGCCACCCGAGCCGCAGCAGTTGAAGATGGAAGGCCCGACGGGCGACGCCCCGAGCGCTTTCTCCGGCGGGTCCGTGACACAGGAGTACAAGGGCGGCGATGTTGGCACCGGCGCGGGTGGCGGCGCGCTTCAATTCACGTTTTTCACAAACCAGCTTCAGCGACACATGCAGGGCGCCCTGGCCCGCAACCGCGACATCAAGCTGGGTGACTACAAGGTCAGCATCAGTGTCTGGTTATCGCCCAGCGGCGAGTTCAAGAAAGTCGAATTGCTCACCCCTTCCGGCGACGAGAAGGTGGACGCCGCCTTGCGCCAGGCTTTCATGCAGATCCCGCCGATGAGCGATGTGCCTGCCAGCCTGCCCCAACCCATCCGTTTGCGCATCACCAACCGCATGACCGGTTGACCCTTTGAAGTGAATCTATGAATGTCTTGAAAAAAACATGGTGGCCGACCTTGACGGCACTGAGCCTGGCCATGACGGGCACCCTTGCCCACGCGGACGAGCGCGCCTCTCTGGAAGCCCTGCGCCAAACCACCATCGGCCTGATCGATGCCCTGGTCGATAAAGGCGTGCTGACCCGCGAGGTGGCCGATGGCATGCTCAAACAGGCGGCGCCGCGCGCCACGGCCACGGACCCGGATGCGCCCAAGCCGGAGACCACGGCCGCCGGTAAGCCCGTGCTGCGGGTGCCTTATGTGTCCGACGCCATGAAGGCGAAAATCCGCAACGAGGTCAAGGAAGAGGTGCTGACCCAGGCGCGCGCTGAGCGCTGGGGCGTGCCCAACGCCACCCCCTCATGGGTGGACCGCATCAAGATCGATGGGGACTTCCGCTTCCGCTATCAGTCTGATCGGCCAGGCAAGGACAACACCATGCCGTCCGACTACGTTGCGGCCGAAGGAACCAACAAAAATGGTTTGTCACGCGCGCCTGACTTCGCATCTTCTGCCCTTCAGGGCGACAACAGCCTGACCCCGACGTCATCGACATCGGACGCCCGGGAGCGCGAACGCATCCGCCTTCGTCTGGGCGTGTCCGCCAGGGTGGCCGACGAAGTGGGTGTTGGTATCCGATTGGCCACGGGCAGCGCCACTGACCGCGTGTCCACCAATCAGACCCTGGGTCAGAACTTTAACAAGTACCAGCTGTTCGTTGACCGCGCCTTCGTCCGGCTCGATCCTGCCGACTGGGTCACTGTCCAAGCCGGACGCATCCCGAACCCGTGGTTCAGCACCGACATGGTGTGGAGTGACAACCTGAATTTCGACGGCCTGGCTGCCACCGGCAGATGGGTTACGCAAGGCAGCGCCTTTTCGCCCTTCGCCACGCTGGGGTGGTTTCCGCTGCGTGAGCAGACGCCACCCAACCGCTCATCTCGTTGGTTGATGGGGGCCCAGGTGGGCACGGGATGGGATGTGGCCGCACGCACCAAGGTCAAGCTGGGGCTGGCTTACTACAGCTACAACAACCTCGAGGGGAAGGTCGACCAAAGCTATGTCCTGGGGACCAACAGCAGCAATCAGGCTGTGGTGGTTACGGGGCCTGAATACGGGCAGTATGAGTACCCAACAGGCTTGCGGCAGAAGGGCAACACGGTTTTCGAGACCAACCCCACCAGCGTGGACACCAGTCCCCTCTGGGGCTTGGCCTACGCCTTCCGCCCTCTGGTTTTAACGGCCTCCGCGGAGCTGACCCATTTCAGCCCGTACAGCCTGCTAATCTCCGGCGAGTACGTCAAGAACATGGCGTTCGACGAAGCGAGCTTTCACCGCCGCGCAGGTGCCTTCTTCGACAACAAGTCGCCCGGCGGTAAATCCACGGGCTACCACTTCAAGCTGGCTTTCGGGTCAGCCGAGGTGCGAGAACAAGGTCAATGGCAACTGGCCACCAGCTACCGCCATGTGGGTTCCGATGCCGTGCTGGATGCCTTTACCGACAGCGACCTGGGCCTGGGCGGCACCAACTTGCAAGGCTATACCCTGGGCGGCAGCTATGGCCTCTACCGCAATACCAATCTGGGTGTGAGGTTCCTCTCTGCCAAGACCATCGACACGCCTTTGAACCAGGCGGTGGTGAACATTGGGGGCCAAACCGTCGATTTCGGCCAAGCCAAATACAAAGTCAACAGCCTGCAGGTGGACCTCAATGTTCGCTTCTAAGTCTCTTCTGCCCCACACCGGCGCGCGGGCGCTGTTGGCCCTTGTTTGCGCCATGGCCTGCGCATCGACGGTCATGGCCCAATCCACCGACCGCGATCAGGAACAGGTCAAACGCCTGAAGCTGCAGATGCGCCAAGTCCAGCAAGAGAAATCTGCGCTGGAAGAAGCCCAATCCAAAGCCGCGCAAGAAAAATCGGCGTTGGAGCAGACCCTGAAATCGGTTCAGTCAGAGTCCAATAGCCAAAAGGCGTCGGTCGGTGCTTCAGCCCGCAAGCTCAGCGGTTTGACGGCTGAGGTGGCGTCACTCAAACAAGAGAGCACCGCCTTGACCGAACAAGTAGCTTCCTTGCAAAAGCAGCTTGAAGAGTCCAAAACCGAGGCCACGCTGCAGACAGGCAAGGCTCAGTCCACGTCTCTTGCTTTGAGCGGGTTGCAAACCAGGCATGACGCGCTTGCCCTGAAGAACGATGCGTGCCGCAACGACAATGCCGCGTTGGCCAATCTTGGAAAAGATCTACTGACGCGCTATGAAGGCAAGGGCGTTGCTGACGTTCTCGCCGCGAAAGAACCTTTTTTCCAGACAGCCCGTGTGACCCTGGAGAACCAGGCCGCCGAGTACCGCAGCAAGCTGGATGCCGCCACTGTGAAGCCATGAAAAAAGGCCGCTGATCCAGCGGCCTTTTTCTTAGAGCACAAGCCAATCAAACAGATTGCTTGCGGCCATGCCGGCGCATCACCCCAAAACCAGCCAAGCCCAACACCGGCAGCATCCACGAAGCCGGCTCAGGCACCGCGGTGATTTCGGTGTAACCCGTCAACGCAATGGTGTCCTTGGCCGACAAGGTGAATTGGGTCTTGAAGTCCCAGTAGTTGTAGTTGCCCGTGCCAGTGGTGTCGGCGCTGTCGTTGCCGTAAGGCTGGCTGCCAACCGAGCCGGATGTGTAGGCGTTGCCCACATTAACGCCACCGTTGACAAAGGTCGAGCCACCGTCGCTGGACAAGCGAACCGCTTGAAGCTTGGTGAAACCAGGCACTTGCGAAACGCTGACAGAACCCGTCCCGGAAGGATTGGTCACGCTGCCAGAGATGTCGGCGTGCAAGGTGTAGTCGCCATTGATGGTCGGGGCGATGGACTCACCATAGCTGACCGTGTAGCTTTGCGTCGTGCTGGTGTTGTTCTTGGCGAAGAAGCCATAGGACATGTAGGGATCGATGTTGCCCAGTGCCGCAAAGGTCACGCTGGTGCGCCACGGATTGCTCGGGTCAGCCGCACCCGAGCCCATGGTGCCGTTGACCGTGGCCCAGCTGTGCCATGAAATACCGGCGACGTTCACATGCGTGTCGGTGTTCGTGTCAAAGACCCGGGCGGTCCCTGTTTTCCATTCGCCAACAGAATCGCTCACTGGCGTTTGAACGCTGCTGAGGTTCAAGCCGAAGTTGCCCGTGCTGGCGTCGTAGCTGGAGAAGGGCGTCAGGTCCAGGTTCCAGTTGAAGCCCCCGGTGTCGGTGATCTGCACGGACATGGCGGCATGCCCCGCCGGGTAAGACCCGGCGAAGGCATGGCCACTCATGGCTGCGATGGCCATGGTGATGGCCGTGAGGTGTCGGATGGTGCGCATGGTTTCCTCTGAAAGTTTTAAGAGTCGATGGTGATGGGTTCCGGTGCCAGCAACTCGTCGAGCTGCTGGATCCACTTGCCCAGAACGGACTTCTGAGCCAGGTGGTCTTCTGCGAACCGCCGTGCCAGCAAACCCAGCTCGTGGCGAGCAGCGGGTTGATTGGCCAATGACTCGATGGCGTCGGCCAACGCTGGGTGGTCATCCGGAGGAACCACGATGCCGCAACGCGACACCACGTGGGCCATCTCCGTGCCTTCACGGCAGGTGGCCACCACGGGGCGGCCACTAGACAACATGCCCGACAGCTTGGAGGGCAGCACCAGGTCTTCAGCCTCAGGGCATTGGGGCAGCAAATGGATGTCAGCCAAGCCCAGTAACTCGCCCAGGCGCTCAACGGGTTGCAGCGGCAACAGCCGCACGTTGCCCAGCGCTGCACAGGCGGCTTCCAGCTGAGGCTTCATCACCCCATCGCCACAGATCACGAACTCGACATCCGAGCGGTGGGCCAGCCGCTTGGCGGCCTCCGGGATCATCATCAAACCTTGCTTGCTGCCCAGCGTGCCCGAGAACAACACCACCGTGGCACTTTGCGAAATGCCCAGCTCTTCGCGGTAGGCACTCACATGGCCCAGCGGGCGCACCTTGTCCACATCAACCCAATTGGGAAAATGCCGAATGCATTCGCGGTCGACACCCTTGTTGCGCAAGCGATCCACCATGCGCATCGAGATCGATGACACCACATCGAAGCGCCTGAGCATGCGGCGCTCCAGCCACAGCAAGGCCTGGCGAGCGCCTCGGCCTTCCATCAGCCCCATCTTGAAAGCCACATCGATCTCGAAGTCCTGCACATGCAGCCAGGCCTGAGCACCTGACAAGCGCGCGGTCAGCCAACCGGTGGGTGCGCACACAAAGGCGGGCGCCACGGTCAACACCACGTCCGGACGCCAGAACACCTGCCGCAGCATCACGGGCAAGGATGAAGCCGCGAAGGTCAGCAGATGCAGGATGCGCTTGAGGCCGCTCGGCTTGGCGGGCACCCACAGCGGGGCGCGCCACACGCGGGCGCCTTTCCAGATCTCTTGGCGATAGGGTGGCCATGCATAGCCATCGGCGATTTTCCAGTCGGGGTAGTAAGGCGGTGCGGCCACCACGCGAACCTCATGCCCTTCTGACACCAGCCACTCGGCCATCTCGCCAGAGTACTTGCCAATGCCCGTGGGCTCGGGGGCGAAATTGGCGCTGTAAATGAGAATCTTCACGGATGTTCTTTCAGCGCTGACTGTTCTTGTGACTCCAACAAGCGTGAAAAAACCGCCGCATGATCCATTCGGATCACGGGTGCATCTGTCGGTGTTGGAGACCGCTCGACTCGTTGCGCTGTACCGCTATGCGCGCCGAGTTCTGAATGAATGGTGACGTTTCAAGTTGTCACCTTCATGAACTCGGGGGGTGCCGAATGCCGCGTTGCGCAGACATGGGCCACGCCATCATTCTTCGGACGGTGGACGTGTGTCGTTCGCACAGCCACCACACCACATGCCCAGCCAGAAGCAGCGCTGCCAACCAACCCAGCATGACCGTCCAAGCCGCCAGAGATGGCTGCAGGCGTTCATCAAGGTATGCGGTGGTTCCGATCAGCATGACCAAAGGAAAATGCGATAAGTACAGCGAGAAAGACATGTCTGACAAGCGCTCAACTGCGGACCGCATCCACCGAGGCCATGGCCTTGCTGACGCCAGAGGTGCGCAGTGGTAAACAAAGTAGGCGACCCCTGTGCCCAGCACGAAGTCTCCCCATGGCAAAGGCCAAGATTTCGGGGTTGCCCACTTTGAAAATCCAAGGGCGGCCAAGAATGCCAAGGTCGCCATCGCTGGTTGCAACCAGCGATCTGGGTTTGTTGATTGGCCGAAAGTGGGTGTGTGCATGCGGGGTATCACAAATGCGACCACACCCATGAGCCAGATGGCATAGCCGCAGAGAAGCTCGGCAGGCAACAGGAGGCCAAGGCCCATCATCAGCACTGCAGCAGCCCCGCGTTGAAGCACGGTGGTGCCAGTCTTTCGGCCCGCGAACGCCATCAACATCAATGGAAACAGAACGTAGTACCAGAACTCGTTGGCCAGGCTCCACAACGGACCGTTGCTGCCAAAAACTGGAACCTTGATGGTCTGCAAGAAAACCAGGTTGCCCAACAAAGTGCTCAGCGAGGCGTCGTAGTGATTGGGCTGCGGGGCCGAATGCCAAAGCGCTGCATAGGCGCCTGAAAGTACTTGCGGCGCCAGGTTGACAATGGTTTGATCTATGGCCCAAGTCAGGGCCAGGCAAGGCAGCAGCACCGTCCACAGTCTGCTCAATCGCGCTTGTGCATAGTTGCGCCAGCTGAAGCGCGGGCCTGCTGTCAACACGGAACCCCCCACCAGATAGCCGCTCAAAACAAAGAACACCATGACGGACTGGTGGCCCAGACTGGTCAAGGCATACAGCACAGTGTCAGCCAGGCCTGGCGATTTGGCAGAGCCAAGGTCCACCATGGTGGCATTGCGCAGGTGCCCTGCACAAACCAGCACGGCGGCGATGCCTCGCATCAAATCCAGCAAGTGATTGCGGCCCTTTGTCACCTCAAGACTCCAGCGCAAACACCGATTGGTAAATCGACAGATAGCCTTCGATGGCCTTGTGCGTGGTGAACTGCCCGGCCCAGGCAATCCGGCTTTGCCGTTGCGCAAGCTGTTCGCTGCCATCCACCTGAAGCACCGCTTCAAGCACATCAGCGCCTTGCTCAGCCCACTCGCTCATGTCATCACCTGGTTTGAGCATGGGCAGGTACTTGGCCAAGGGGCCGGCGATCTCGTTCATGGGTGAATCGTCGGTGGTGATGACTGGGCAGCCGCAGGCTTGAGCCTCGACGATGGGCCAGCCAAAGCCCTCGGCCAGGCTGGGGAACAAGAATGCCCGAGCGACCGAATAAGCCGCTTCCAAGGCCGCGTTGTCAATGCCTTGGTAAAACAAAACGCAGCCTTGCGCAGGCACCTGTTTCAAGGCGGCCAGCACTTCAGGGTTAGAGGGGTGGGGGCTGATCATCCACAGCGGCAGTGGCTTGTCATGGCGCGCGGCGTACCGGGCATACAAGTGGATGACACCGGCGGTATTTTTGTACCACTGGCCTCCGCCCACGTGCAGGATCATGCTGTCTTCAGTCGCCGGCAGGCCCGCCATGCTCAGCTTCTGAAATGCCTTGGCCCGGGGTACTGGCTTGTAGGGGTAGTTCAGGCCGTTGTAGACCACGCACGATGTCTGGGCTTGTACTTGCCCATGCTCCACCAGATCGCTTTGCGTGCGCTTGGACACCGAAATGAAATGCTGGGCCTGACGGAAGCCGCGACGGATGTAGCGCTGATACAGCCGGCCTGTGCTGGATGTCGGGTTTTGAGGGATCTGCCCCAGTGCCGAGCGCAGCGCCAGCAAGTCATGGGCATGGACCACATGCGGCAGGTGCTTGACCAACGGCACCCATGGCCCCAGCGCCTGGTCGCAAAAAACAAACAACGTGCCTTGTTGGTGGCGCAGCAGGCGCGCTTTGACCTGGAGCGGAAAGACCAGGTACTGATCCACATAGCCTGCCCATTTGGCAAGCCGTGTGTTGTCGAACAGTGCGTGAACCCAGGCCTGAGGCGCCCAGTAAGCGACCTCGTAACCTTTGGCCTGCATCGCGCCGCCAATCATGCGTGCAAAGCGCGGCATGCTTTGCGAGCGCATGAACGACGGATGGCAGAAAAACACAAGCTTCATGCGGCATCATTTTGGCCACTGGTTATGACGCCATGACGACGTGAACGTCAGCGTAAGCATGCGTAATAGCCTCGCCAGCTGTGCTATTTCTCCTTTCTTCACCGCAAGGCTTGCCCTGATGATTGTTGTTGTTGGGAAACGGTGAACGAGTTTTGATGATATTGAGCATGTGGAAGAAGTGGTGCTTACCGATTTTGGCCAGTGCGCGGAGTACTGCATTGGTTGCTGTCGCGACCTGGTGCATGGCGGCATGTGGCGGCGGCGGTATCTGCGATGGCTGCACGGTCAGCGCGCCACCGGCCGAGTTGGCCCAAC
This sequence comes from Aquabacterium sp., assembly GCF_014378415.1. Lineage (GTDB taxonomy): Bacteria > Pseudomonadota > Gammaproteobacteria > Burkholderiales > Burkholderiaceae_C > Aquabacterium. The sequence goes on along the minus strand of NZ_JACMNS010000193.1, from coordinate 182 downwards.
AGGCCACGAAAAATGAACTGCTTGTGCAAGGCAATGGATCGGCGGCAAGCACGCCCATCACGCGGCAACAGGCCACCCGGTTTTTGACACAAGCGACTTTTGGGCCGACACAGGCCGAGGTTGATCACTTGATGGCGGTGGGCTATCAGGCTTGGCTTGATGAGCAGTTCGCTGCGCCGATG
>NZ_JACMNS010000192.1 GCF_014378415.1 Aquabacterium sp. | reverse complement strand
GCTGGACGCCTTTTGCGCCGCCACCATCTGCCAAGGTGATGTGGTGGTCATCCCTGATGCCCAGGACGACCCACGATTCAAGCACAACGCCTGGGTCACAGGCCCCCCTCACGCACGCTTCTATGCGGGTGTGCCTTTATGGGTGCAAGGCCAGGCTTTGGGCACGGTCTGCGTGCTGGCCCCAGAGCCGGGCCAACTGTCAGCCCAGCAACTTCAAAGCCTGCGAGACCTGGCCCTGGCCGCCAGCGCACTGGTCGAAGCACGACTGAACACGCAGCGCTTTCGCAAGCTGGAGGCCCGGGTTCGCACCGCCAGCCTGGCCGGCAGCGATTGGCTGTGGGAGACCGATGACCAGGGCGCCATCCAGTGGGTCTCGGCCAGCATGATGCAGCACACGGGGCTGAACCCATCGACCGAGGTCGGCCTCAAGGCCAAAGACCTTTACACGCCGCGCGGGGACGACACCCGCGCCTCATGGGATCGCTTCCTGGCCGCCCGGGCCCGCCGCGAGCCCTTCAGCCACGCCATCGCCGACCGCATGACGCCTCGCGGCAAGATCACCGTGAGCATCAGCGGCACCCCCGTGTTCGACCACGCGGGTCGGTTCATGGGCTACCGGGGGGCCAGCAGCAACATCACCCGTCAGATCAACGAGGAGCAGCAAAGCCGCCAGGCCGACCTGTTGCTCAGGCAATCGATTGAGTCGTTCAACGCTGGGGTGATGATCCGGGGGCCGGACGGGCGCATCCTGCTCAGCAACAGCAGTTGGCGTCGGCGCATGGGCGCGGATGCGGTCGAGGGCATGCTTTGGGCGGACTTGCTGCGCAAGCGCATCGCCGATGGCCTCTACCCAGACGCCATTGGCCGCGAAGACGCCTTCTTTGAATGGCGCATGGGCCTGGTCGATCAACCCAAGCCGCAAGAGATCCGGCTGAACAAAGGCTGGGTCCAGTCCAAAGACCAACGCCTGCCGGATGGCAGCATCGTGCATTTCTCGATCGGCATCAGCGAGACCAAACGGCATGCAGCGGCCCTGGCCGTGCAGCAAAAAGCACTGGAGGAATCGCAGTCGCGACTGACCTCGGTGTTGCGCGCCCTGCCCGACCTCTGGTTTGTCATTGATGAAGAAGGCCGCTACGAGGCAGCGCATGAAGAACATGCACTGCTGATCCGCCCCTTCAGTGAGTTGAAGGGCAAGCCTTTCGGTGCCGCCGTGCCGGCGGAGCTGGCCGAGCGCGAGTCCCTGGCGATCGCCCGGGCCCATGAAACCGGCCTGTCGCAACGACTGGACTACAGCCTGGAACTGGGCGGTGGCCTGAAGCACTTCGAGGCCCGCCTGACGCCGATGCCCGACAAACACACGCTCTTCCTGACCCGGGACATGACCGAGCGCATGGTGGCGGCCGAAAAGCTGCGGGTGAGCGAAGAGCTGTACCGCTCGGTGGCTTCGTCCATCAGCGATGGCCTGATCGTGGTGCAACTGGATGGTCGCGTGGTGGCCGTCAACCAGGCCGGTTGCAGGATCCTGGGGGTGCAAGCCAGCGAGGTGGTCGATCTGAACACCAGCGATGCCTTGGGCTACGAGCTCCTCACGGACGACCTGCTGCAAGCTTTGCCGCGTGAACAGTGGCCAGTGAATGCCACCATCCTGACCGGGCAGCGCCAGGATGATCGCGTTCACCCTTTGCGCCGCCGCGATGGCGTGGTGGTCTGGGTTCAGATCAGCAGCCACCTGCTGCGTGTCAACACCCAGGCACAGCCTTTTGCCGTGGTGGCCACCTTCCGCGACATCACCCAGGAGCGCCACGCCGCCCAGGCTTTGGCCCTGAGCGAGGAGCGCTGGAAATTCGCGCTGGAAGGTGCCGGCGACGGCGTGTGGGACTGGGATGCCAGCGCCGACCGCATTTTTTACTCGCAGCGCTGGAAAGCAATGCTGGGCCACGAAGACCACGAGATCAGCGACCTGGTGAGCGAGCTGACCGACCGCATCCACCCCGACGACCGCGCCACCGTTGTCGCCGCGCTGAACGCCTACCTGGAGCACGACCAAGGCCTGTTTCAGGCCGAGTTCCGCATGCGCCACAAACTGGGCCACGACGTGTGGATCCTGTCGCGCGGCAAAATCGTCAGTCGCGATGCCCTGGGCCATGTGGTGCGCGTGGTGGGCACGCATTCGGACATCACCCCCATCAAACGGGCCGAACAGGTCTTGCGCGAAAAGCAGTCGGCCGAAGCGGCCAGCGCAGCCAAGAGCGAGTTCCTGTCCCGCATGAGCCACGAGATCCGCACGCCGCTCAATGCGGTGAACGGCTTTGCACAGTTGCTGAAGCTGCAATTGGCCAATGCCCCCACCGCATCACAACACCTCAGTTTCGTGGACCAGATCCTGCATGGCAGCCAACACTTGATGGCCCTGGTCAACGACGTGCTTGACCTGCAAAAGGTGGAGGCTGGCATCCTCACCCTCAAGACAGAGCGCCTGACCTTGCTGGGTGAGGTGCAGCAATGCGCCGCCATGCTGGGGCCACTGGCCGCGCAACGCGGCATCACGCTGCAGGTGAACGTGAACCCCGGCTACCAGGTCGACGCCGACCGCCAGCGTCTGCGGCAAATTCTGATGAACACTGGCTCGAACGCCATCAAATACAACCAGGCAGGGGGGTCGGTCTGGTTCGACACCGAAGCCCGCGCAGACGGTGGCATGGCCCTGGTCATCCGCGACACCGGGCCGGGCATGAGCCCACAACAGCTGGGCAAGCTGTTTCAGCCCTTCGAACGATTGGGCCGAGAAACCTCGTCCATTGAAGGTTCCGGACTAGGACTTATCATCACTCGCTCGCTGATAGAAGCCATGGGGGGTAGCATGGAAATTCGAAGTCAACCAGGCTCGGGTACACGGGTCAGCATCGTCATGCCAGCGGCTGCGAATGGCGTCACGCCAGAAGCCGCCGACACAACCAACATACACATGCACAAACCCCATGGCGACCTCAGCGTCGCCAACCCATCCCGCGAAGCCCCCTGCGCGGAGCAAGTGCCCCTTCACGTGCTGTACGTTGAAGACAACCGCATCAACGCGATGTTGTTTGAAGAGGCCTTGCGCCCCTACGCTCAACTGAGCCTGGAGATCGCCGAGGATGGGCAAATGGCTTTGTCCATGGCCCGCGACAAGGCGCCCGACGTGCTGGTGCTGGACGCACACTTGCCCGGCATGTCCGGATTTGACGTGCTACGTGCCCTGCGCACCTTGCCCTTGCTGGAGAACACCCCAGCCTTCATGTGCTCGGCTGACGCCATGCCCGACGACGTGGCCCGCGCCACGGCGGCTGGTTTTGCGGGCTACTGGACCAAACCCATCGACATCCAACAGGTGACCTCGGTTTTGTGCAGCCTGGCCAACAGGGGTGATAATTCAGCCCCATGACCTTTGCCACTGAACCCCGTTTTCAACACGGACAAGCCCCCCGGACCGGCGTACTGCTGGTCAACCTGGGTACGCCTGAAGCCCCCACACCTGCGGCATTGCGCCGCTACCTTGGTCAGTTCCTGAGCGACCCGCGCGTGGTAGAGATCCCCCGCGCGATCTGGTGGCTCATCCTGCACGGCATCGTGCTGCGCGTGCGCCCGGCCAAGTCGGCGGCCAAGTACGCCAGCATCTGGATGAAAGAAGGCTCGCCCTTGCGCGTGTGGACTGAAAAACAGACCACCCTGCTGCAAGGTTTTTTGGGCGAGCAGGGCCACCAGTTGGTCGTCAAGTACGCCATGCGCTACGGACAGCCCAGCATCGCCAAGCAGTTGGATGCCTTCAAGGCCGAAGGGGTGAGTCGCACTCTGATCGTGCCGCTGTACCCGCAATACTCGGGTGCGACCACGGCCAGTGTGATGGACGATGTGTTCGCCTGGGGCCGAAAGGTGCGCCACCTGCCCGAGTTGCGCACCATCGCGCGGTTTCATGATGATGCCGGCTACATCGATGCCTTGGCGGGCAGCGTGCGGGCCCACTGGACCAGCCATGGCCATGCCGGCAAGCTGGTGATGAGTTTTCACGGCATGCCCGAGCGCACCTTGCACCTGGGGGATCCCTACCACTGCGAATGCCTCAAAACTGGCCGCTTGCTGGCCGAGAACCTGGGCCTGAAAGCCGACGAGTACGTGGTCACCTTCCAGAGCCGCTTTGGCAAGGCCAAATGGCTGGAGCCCTACACCGAACCCACCTTGCGCGCATTGGCCAAGGCGGGTACCCAGCGCGTGGATGTGATCTGCCCCGGCTTCGTGGGCGATTGCATCGAGACGCTGGAAGAGATCGCGATGGAAGGCAAAGAGGCCTTTTTGACCAGCGGTGGCCAGGAGTTCAACTACATACCTTGCCTGAACGACCGGCTGGAGTGGATCCGGGCGCTCAGCGGCGTGGTGGAGCGCCACCTGCAAGGCTGGCCCACACTGCGTGCCGAGCAGCCTTCGCCCGCGGTTCTGGCCGCCCAGCGCGAGCGGGCCAAGGCCTCAGGCGCTGAGCAGTGAACGCTGCCTCGTGAAGTGCAGCATGCGGCCCCGATAGGGCTCGCTGGCTGGCAAGGCGCTGTCCAGGTTGGTCATGCGGTAGTCAAAACCCAGCGCCTGCATGTGCTGGGTGAAGCGCGAGCGGTGGCCCCGGTTGGGATCGACGATGACGATCTCGACCACGTCGGCGGAATGCCGTTCGATGAAGTCGGACAATTGCTGCGGATGGCTGCGCTCGTAGAGCACGTCACTGCCAATGATCAGATCGAACTCGCCCAGGCCCGCATTGGCCGTCGTCCATTGGCCCGTGAGGTACTTCATCACAGGCAAGGCGTTGAGCAACAGGTTGGCGCGTAAAAATGTTTCAGCCAAGGGATGGCAATCGCTGGCCGTGATGTCGGCGAGGCGGCGGTGGGCCACCAAGCTGGCCAAGCCCAGACCACAGCCTATTTCAAGGATGCGTTTGTCAGCCAAGTCATTGCGTTGCTGCATGGCCCCAGCCAGGCGCTGAGCCGAGGGCCACAGCATGCCGAACAAGGGCCAGGTGGCCGCCGAGATGCCTTGCGCCTGTGCCGCACCATCAGGATCGAAAAACTGCTGACGGTCAAGCAAGGATCGGATCTGCAAGTCGTCTCCGCCCTCAATGGGGACGGACTGGAACTTGACCTGGTAACCCAGATCGGGAATGGTGGCGGCGGTCATGCAAGGCTCCAGACGCGGCGCGGTGGCCGCTGACGTCGGATACCCATCGTTCGGATCGAACAGGCACGACGCCGCGGAGGGGCAATGCAGGACGAGGCGGAAGAGAGGGAGTAAGTAGAGCCAGGACTCTACACCCGGCGCTGGCGTTGCCGGTAAGACGCCGGAGTCATGCCCGTGACTTTCTTGAACAAACGCCCAAAAGCGACCCGGTCCTGGTAGCCCACCTGGGCGGCGATTTCTTGCACCGGCAGCTTGTCGGCCTCCAGCAAGTCCTTGCCGCGTTCGATGCGCACGGCCTGCTGGTACTGGATGGGCGACATGCCCGTCGCCGCCAGAAAACGTCGCTGCAAGGTTCGCACGCTGACGTGGATCTGGCTCGCCAGGTCATCCAAGGTCAAGCTTTGCGCGTGGTGGTCGGCGAGGTAGGCCTGCAGTTTGCGCACCTCCGCATCGGCGTGCTGGCGCCAACCTTCGGGAGGCAAGTAAAGGGCCTGCGGGCCACGTTGCACCTCGGTCACCAACATCCGGGCCAACTCCCGCGCGGTGTCCCGCCCCGCCAGCAGCTGCACAACGTACAGGCAGGCGTCCACCGCCGCCAGTGAGCCGCCCGAGCAGATGAAATTGCCATCGTGGGTGAGGTTTTCCGATGGCTTCAGCTGCACGTCCGGGAAGCGCTCGTGAAAGCCATCGGCCAGCATCCAGTGGGTGGTGGCCCGGCGCTCGTTCAGGCGTCCTGTGGCGGCCAGCAGGTAGGCGCCGGTGCACATGGTGGCCACCAGCACCTGGGGCGACAAAGCTTGCAGCGCCTCGATCAACAGGGGGTTGTCGGCCACGGCCGCATCGCCTTGCGCCCACAGCGAGGGGATCACGATCAGGTCCATGCCCGCCATGGCCGTGAGGTCGCCATCCATGGTCAGTGCGCCATCGGGATGGGGCACGGGCTGGCCATCCTGGCTGATGCGGGTCAAGGCAAAGCGGTGCGTGCCCGGGACCTGGTTCGCCATGCGAAAGGTGTCGAGCACCAGGCCCACACTGGCCAGGCTGTGGTGGCGGCACACGTAAACACCCACACGGTGAACTTGCTTCGTCATATTGACCACATCGGCATCAAAGATGTCCAAAACGACAATTCTAGTGACAGGGAGGAACGCCCACAATGCCCCCAACCCTAGAAAGAAGCCCCATGAGTGAAATCGTTCTGCACCACTACAACGAATCTCCCTACGCCGAAAAGATCCGCGCCTTGTTGGGCTACAAGGGCCTGAGTTGGCGCTCGGTCATGGTGCCGCGCATCGCACCCAAGCCGGACATGGTCGCCCTGACCGGCGGCTACCGAAAAGTGCCGGTGCTTCAGATTGGCGCCGATGTGTTTTGCGATACCCGCCTGATCGCCTGGGAGCTGGAACGACTGGCGCCCTCGCCTGCGGCCAAAACGGCCGCAGGCTGGAATGACGTGGTCGAGCACTGGGTGGACCTGAACTTGTTCGGCAAGGCCGTGGCCTACACCTTTGGCAAAAATGTGGACTACCTGCCCGATGAATTTTTGGCCGACCGTGCCGCCTTGCGCGGCGCGCCATTGGACCGTGAAGCGCTGAAGCGCGCCGTGCCATTGGCCGAGCAGGAACTGGCCATCAACGTGGCCTGGGTTGAAAGCGGGCTGGCCAGCCAACCCTTTGTGAATGGCAGTGCGCCGGGCAGTGGCGACTTCACGCTCTATTCAATTTTGTGGTTCGCGCGCAATGGCCGCTTCGACTTCAGCCGATTCCCTGCCACGTCTGCGTGGATGGAGCGCATGAAAGCCTTTGGCCATGGCGAGCGCATCGACATGACGGCCGATGAAGCCCTCGCTTTGGCAACCGCGCATGAGCCCGCCGCCCTCACCTACGACAGCGTGTCGCCAGACGCTTCTGGCCTGAGCCTGGGACAACGCGTCAGCGTCGCGCCAGAACAGCTGGGCCATGGCACCGCCGTGCAAGGCGAGCTGGTCGGCATCAACACGCAACGCCTGACCGTGGTGGTGCGCAGCGAGCGCGCCGGACTGGTCCACGTCCATTTCCCCCGCCTGGGCTACCGCCTCCGTGAAGTGAAACCATCATGAGCTGGACTTTGTACACCTTCGCGATGTCCCACTACAGCGAGAAGATCCGCTGGACGCTGGACCTGTCACGCATCGACTATCGCGAAGTGCGCATGACGCCGGTCTTCCACATCGGGCCAGCCCTGATCATGGGCAAACGCGGCCAGACCACCCTGCCCATCCTGAAAACGCCCACAGCCACCATCCAGGACAGCAGCCGCATCCTGCTGTGGCTGGAAAAGAACCAGGCGCCTTTGGCTTTGATCCCCAAGGTCGCCAGCCAGGACATCCACGCGGTGGAGAGGCACTTCGATGCCATCGGCAAAGACGTGGCGCGCTTTCTGTACGCCGCCAGCTTTGGCACGGGCGACGCGCACATCCTCAAGCTGTGGACCGACGACGCCACGCCCGCCAAGGCGGCCTTTGTGCGCGCGGCCTACCCCTTCATCCGCTGGGCCTTCAAGCGCAAGCTGAATATCACGCAGAAGGGCGCTGCCCGCGCGCAAAAACGCATCACTGAAGTGATCGATTGGCTGGAAGGGCAGCTCAGCGATGGGCGCACTTACCTGGTGGGTCAAACCTTCACGGCGGCTGACATCACAGCAGCATCACTGTTGGCGCCGATTGCTTGCCCCAGCCAGCACCCGGTGTATGGCGACCCGGCCTACCAGCGCACGATGGTGGGGGCCACGGAGCCCTGGCGCGATCGCCCGGCCTTGCAATGGGTGCGCAAGATGTACGAGCTGCACCGGGGGGTCATTCAGACCGAGGCCTGCGCACGCCGCGCAGCCTGAACATGATCAGGGCAGCTCGGGGCTGCTGCCTTCATCCGCATCCATCGGGTTTTCAATCGGCAGCAATGCCTGGGCTTGAGCGTCGGGCATGGACTCCACACCTTTGAGCGCCCGCCCCATCACGCGGGTTCGCGTCTCTACTGAGGCAATGGTGTTGCTGGCTTCGTCCAGCTTCTTGCGGGTCCTGGCCAGCACGTCGCCGAACTTGGCGAACTCGGTTTTAACGGCGCCCAGCACCTGCCAAACCTCGGACGAGCGTTGCTCCAGGGCCAAGGTTCTGAAGCCCATCTGCAAGCTGTTGAGCGTGGCCAGCAAGGTGGTTGGGCCCGCCAGCATCACCCGGTGCTCGCGCTGCAAGGCCTCGAACAGGCCGGGGCGTCGCAGTGCTTCGGCATAGAGCCCTTCTGTCGGCAGGAACAGGATGGCGAAGTCGGCCGTGTGCGGTGGTGCCAGGTACTTCTCGGCAATGGTGCGGGCCTCAATGCGCAGGCGTTGCTCGATGGCCTTGCCTGCGGCCTCGACCGCTGCAACATCGGCACGGTCCTGCGCATCCAGCAAGCGCTCATAGTCTTCGCGCGGAAATTTGGCGTCCAGCGGCAACCAAAGGGGCGCGGAACCTGGCGCGCCGCGTCCCGGCAGGCGGATCGCGAATTCGACCCGTGCGCCGCTGCCCGGCACGGTCTCCACGTTGACGGCGTATTGCTCGGGCGTGAAAACCTGCTCCAGCAAGCCGGCCAATTGCACTTCGCCAAAAATACCGCGCGTCTTGACGTTGTTCAGCACACGGTTCAGCGAGCCCACATCGCTGGCCAGGCGCTGCATCTCGCCCAAGCCCTTGTGGACCTGCTCCAGGCGCTCGGCCACTTGTTTGAAGCTTTCGCCCAGGCGGGCCTCCAAGGTCGCGTGAAGCTTCTCGTCCACCGTCTGGCGCATCTGCTCCAGCTTCTTCTCGTTGTCGGCCTGCAAGGCCTGCAAGCGCGTGTCCACCGTGGTCCGCACCTCGATCAGGCGGCGCTCGTTGGTGTCGGACAGTTGCCGCAACTGCTCATTGAGCGTGTCCGAGAAGCGTTTGAAAGCCGAGTCCTGTGCTTCGCGCGTGGCCTGCGCCTGTTGGGCCAGGGTGGTGGTGGTCTGGCGCAAGGTGTCGCTCAAGGACTGCTGCATCTGCGCCAGTTGCACGCGGAAGCTGTCCAACTGCTCGTTCTGCGTGCGGATCACATCGCCTTGCTGTGCCAGCAAAGTTTGCTGGAAATTGGCCAGCGTGGAACCCAGCTCTTGGCGGGTACCGGCGGCGCTGCGGGACACCTCGTCGCGCAGGTTGCGGTCAAGTTGATCGGTCTGGCTGCGCAGGTGCTGCTTGAGCTCGTCGGCTGTGCGCTTCAAGGGCTCATCGTCATGGCGCCGCGTGGCCATCCACAGCAACATCAAGGCGTTCAAGACGGCCAGGGCCAGCAAAATCCAGTTGATCAAATTCATGCTGGCATTGTCTCAGACGTGCCCATGCATCCATTCATGCACCCATGACAAAGGCCGCCCAAAGGCGGCCTGGTTGAAGGCGCAAGGCAACAGCCCCTATGCAGTCAACACGGGCGCACCCGTCGCCGCGCGCACCTGCTCAATCGTCACATCCGGCGCCAGCTCCACGCACTTGAAACCTGCTGGCGTCACGTCCAGCACACACAGCTCGGTGATGATGCGGTTGACCACGCCCACCCCCGTCAAGGGCAAGGTGCAGGCCTCGAGCAACTTGTGCTCGCTGCCCTTGGCGGTGTGCTCCATCAGCACGATCACGCGCTTGACACCGGCCACCAAATCCATGGCCCCGCCCATGCCCTTGACCATCTTGCCGGGGATCATCCAGTTGGCCAAATCACCATGCTCGCTGACCTGCATCGCGCCCAGGATTGACAAATTGATCTTGCCACCACGGATCATGGCGAAGCTGTCGTGCGAGCCAAAGATCGACGAGCCGGGGATGGTCGTGACCGTTTGTTTGCCGGCGTTGATCAGGTCGGCATCGACCTGGTCTTCGGTTGGAAAGGGGCCGATGCCCAGCATGCCGTTCTCGCTTTGCAGCCAGACATCGATGTTGGGCGACACATGGTTGGCCACCAGGGTGGGCAGGCCGATGCCGAGGTTGACGTAGAAGCCATCTTCCAGTTCGGCGGCCGCTTTGGCGGCCATTTGATCGTGGGTCCAGGGCATGGTCAGACTCCTGCCTTTTCGGTGATGGTGCGTTTCTCGATGCGCTTTTCAGGGTGGGCGTTCACCACGATTCGGTGCACGTAGATGCCTGGCAGGTGCACGCTGTCCGGGTCCAGCTCGCCGATCTCCAGCAACTGCTCAACCTCGACGATGGTGACCTTGCCGGCCATGGCCACCGCTGGGTTGAAGTTGCGCGCCGTGCGGCGGAAGATCAGGTTGCCCGACTTGTCGGCCTTGTAGGCCTTGACCAGGGACACTTCGGGCAGCAAGGCACGCTCCATCACGTAAGTGTGACCATCGAACTCGCGCGTTTCCTTGCCTTCGGCCACCAGTGTGCCCACGCCCGTTTTGGTGAAAAAAGCCGGGATGCCTGCGCCACCGGCCCGAAGCTTCTCAGCCAGCGTGCCCTGGGGCGTGAACTCAAGCTGCAACTCGCCAGCCAGGTACTGGCGCTCGAACTCCTTGTTCTCGCCCACGTAGCTTGAAATCATCTTTGTGATCTGCCGGGTGTTGAGCAACTTGCCCAAACCAAATCCATCAACGCCAGCGTTGTTGGAGATCACCGTCAGATTCTGGACGCCAGAAGCTGCCAACGCATCGATCAAAGCCTCAGGGATGCCGCACAGGCCGAAGCCACCGACCGCCATCAACTGACCGTCTTTGACGATGCCTGCCAACGCGCTGGCTGCATCGGGATAGACCTTGTTCATCCAATCACTCCTTGTGCATGGGTCAGACCAGTGCGGCGCCGGTTAACCGGGTTTCGCTGCACTGCAACATTCCCAGCGTACACCGGGTGGCCCACAAAAATCCAAAGAATTGAACGAAAAAACTCCCCCTCCGGCCAGTTACATCGGCAAAGCAGGTGGCACCTCAACGCCGGGCAAAGCAGGCGCTGGCCCCACGATGGCGCGCAAGAACGGCGGCAAGGGAATCGGCCGCCTTTCCGCCGAGCTGACCCAAACCAAAGTAGCGCCACCGGCAGCGCATATTTCGCCAAGCTGATCGGCTCGCTCGATGGTCACGAAGGTGTCAAAGCTGGTGCGGCCTGGGTTGGCCACATACAGCTTGGCGATCACCTGCGCAGGGAACTCCAACTCACGGTAGAAGTTGCAAAAAGTGTTGGCAATCACCGGCCCCTCGACCCCTTGGGTGACCGGGCCACTCATGGAGGCAATCCACGACACCCGCACCTGCTCCATGTAGCGGAAGTAGACGGCGTTGTTGACGTGCCCCAGGGCGTCCATGTCGCCCCAGTAAACGGACAGGGTCACATCGTGGACCAGGATTTTTTGTTCAGGAATGTCGAGTCGCATGATGGCTCAAATGGGGCCGAGGCCCCGTGTTTCAAGCTGCCGTCATGCCATCGTCGGCCGAAATGATGGCGCCATTGATGAAGTCGCTTTGCGGTGCGCACAGGGTGACCAGCAAGGCGTCAAGATCCTTGGCCTGGCCCAGGCGTTTGCGCGGCAACATGTTGACCAGCTTCTTGCCCGCTTCGCTATTGAAGTGCCGCGAGTTCAACTCGGTCTCAATGTAGCCCGGGCAAATCGCGTTGGTGGTGATGCCGAAACGGCCCCATTCCGCCGCCATCACCTTGGTCATGTGGACCACAGCCGCCTTGCTCATGCAGTACACGCCGATCATGGGCATGGTGCGCAAGCCGCCCGCCGACGCGATGTTGATGATGCGGCCGCCCGTGAAGGTGCCTGGGGCCGAGCCCTCCGCCCGCGCCATCATGCGCTTGGCCACTTCTTGCGCCGTGAAGAAAGCGCCGCGCGTGTTGGTGTTGAACACGAAGTCGTAGCTGTCGGCCGTCACGTCCTGTAGACGCTCGGTGGTGCTGACGCCGGAGTTGTTGATCAGGATGTCGATGGCGCCGACTTCGGTCTCGGCGTGGGCCACGGCGGCGCGGATGCTGTCGATGTCGGTCACATCCATGCCGACCACGTGGGCGTCGCCACCGGCAGCTTCGATCTCGGAGCGCAAGGTTTTGAGCCGCTCGATGCGGCGGCCCGCCAATACCACGGCAGCGCCCGCTTGCGCCAAGGTCAACGCGAATTGGGTGCCCAGGCCGCTGGAGGCGCCGGTGATCAAGGCCACGCGGCCAGCCAGGTCAATGTTGTAGCTCATGCTGTGGCAATTCCTCTGCAATCTCTCAAGGGGTATTCATGGGATTCAATGGATTGAACCTTAGCACGCGACACCGCGTTTGGCCTCGAAATGCACATTTTCGAACGATCGTGCTATTTTCTTGCAAAATGGAATCGCATCACGTTTTAGAATCGCGTACTTAGTCCAGAACACAACAACATTCATCCGCCCAGCAGAAGGAAGCACGATGACGCCCCAGGAAATCCTTGCCCAGTTTGGCCCACGTGAATCGATGGAATACGACGTGGTCGTCATCGGCGCTGGCCCTGGCGGTTTGGCCACGGCCATCCGCCTGAAGCAACTGGCCACCGCCGCTGGAAAAGAAGTTTCAGTCTGCGTGCTTGAAAAAGGCTCGGAACCCGGCGCGCACATCCTGTCAGGCGCCGTGATGGACCCTCGCGCCATCAACGAACTCTTCCCCAACTGGAAAGAACTCGGCGCGCCTTTGAACCAGGCCGTCACCGCCGACGAAGTGCTGTTCATGACCAGCGAAACCGGCGCCTTCAAGACCCCGCAGGCGCTGATCCCCAACAACTTCCACAACGAAGGCAACTACGTCATCAGCCTGGGCAATGTGGTGCGCTGGCTGGGCCAACAGGCCGAAAGCCTGGGCGTGGAAATCTTCCCTGGCTTTGCCGCCGCCGAAGTGCTCTACAACGACGACGGTTCGGTCAAGGGCGTGGCCACGGGCAACCTCGGCATCGACAAGTCGGGCACGCCGACCGACAACTTCCAGCTCGGCATGGAACTGCTGGCCAAGTACACCATCTTCGCTGAAGGCGCGCGTGGCCACCTGGGCAAGCAATTGATCAGCAAGTTCAAGCTGGACGATGGCAAGGCGCCTCCCAGCTTCGGCATCGGCATCAAAGAGCTGTGGGAGATCGACCCGGCCAAGGCCCAGCCTGGCCTGGTGGTGCACACCGCCGGTTGGCCCATGGATTCCGAGACCTTCGGCGGCGGCTTTTTGTACCACCTGGAAGACAACAAGGTCACCCTGGGCCTGGTGGTCGGCCTGGACTACAAGAACCCCTGGCTGAGCCCGTTCGAAGAGATGCAACGCTGGAAGAAGCACCCCAGCATCCTCAAGCACATTGAAGGCGGCAAGCGCATCAGCTACGGCGCGCGCGCCATCAACAACGGCGGTCTGCCCAGCTTGCCCAAGACCGTGTTCCCCGGCGGCGCGCTGATTGGTTGCGACGCCGGCTACATGAACGCCTCGCGCATCAAGGGCAGCCACGCGGCGATCAAGTCCGGCATGCTGTGCGCTGAGGCGGCTTTTGCGGCCGTCACGGCGGGCCGCCAGTACGACGAACTGCACGCTTACCCCGTCGCGTTCGAGAAGAGCTGGCTGCACGAAGAGTTGAACGGTGCCAAGAACTTCAAGACCTGGTTCAAGAAGGGCCTGTACGTGGGCTCGATCATGACGGCCGTGGAGCACTGGCTGCTGCCCAGGCTGGGCATCAAGGTGCCACCCTGGACCTTGCCCAACCCGGCTGCGGACCACACCTTCCTCAAGCCGGCGGCCGATTGCGCCAAGATCGAGTACCCCAAGCCCGACGGCAAGATCACGTTCGATCGCCTGAGCTCGGTGTTCGTCTCCAACACCAACCACGAAGAACATCAGCCGGCCCACCTGACGCTGAAGAACAACTCGGTGCCGGTCGACATTAATCTGGCCAAGTACGCCGGGCCTGAGGCGCGCTACTGCCCGGCTGGCGTGTACGAATTCGTCAAGAACGAAGACAACACGGATCGACTGCAGATCAACGCGCAAAACTGCGTGCACTGCAAAACCTGCGACATCAAGGACCCCACCCAGAACATCGTCTGGGTCACGCCCGAAGGCGGTGGCGGCCCCAATTACGCAGGCATGTAAGGAAGCAACATGACCAAGGTAGTCATCAGCGGCACTGGGATTTTCCAGCCCCAGTTCACCATCACCAATGCTGAGTTGGTCGAGTCCTTCAACACCTATGTTGATCAGCACAACGCCCAGCACGCCGCTGAGATTGAAGCCGGAAAGCATGTCGCGCTGGCGCATTCAAGCGTCGAATTCATCGAAAAGGCCTCGGGCATCAAGCAGCGCTATGTGCTTGAAAAGACCGGCATCCTGGACCCAAGCCGCATGTATCCCCGTTTCGAGGAACGTACGGACGACCAGCTGTCGCTGATGGCCGAGATCTCGGTTGATGCCGCGCGCAAGGCCATGGCCCAAGCCGGCAAGCAAGGCAAGGACATCGACGCGGTGTTGTGCTCGACCGCGAACATGCAGCGGGCCTACCCCGCCATGGCGGTCGAGATCCAGCAAGCCCTGGGCGCGGGTGGCTACGGCTTCGACATGAACGTGGCCTGCTCATCGGCCACCTTCGGCATCGAGCAGGCGGTCAACGCCGTGCGCTCGGGCAGCGCCAAGTGCGTGCTGGTCGTGAACCCCGAAATCACCTCGGCCCACCAGGAGTGGAAAGACCGCGACTGCCACTTCATCTTCGGTGATGTGTGCACGGCGGTGATCGTGGAGCGGGCCGACACGGCCACGTCCAGCGACCAATGGGAAGTGCTGGGCACCAAGTTGGCCACGCAGTTCTCCAACAACATCCGCAACAACTTCGGTTTCATGAACCGCAGTGAAGACAGCGACCCCAACGCCCGAGACAAGACCTTCCGCCAAGAGGGCCGCAAGGTGTTCAAGGAGGTTGTGCCGATGGCCGCTGCGCACATCGAGGCCCATTTGGCCTCGCTGGGCAAGGAGCCCACACAGATTCGCCGCTTCTGGTTGCACCAGGCCAATCAAAGCATGAACCAGTTCGTCATCCGCAAGCTCATCGGTGGTGAGGCCACTGAAGACATCGCCCCGCTGATCCTGGACGAATACGCCAACACGGCTTCGGCTGGCTCGGTGATTGCATTCCACGATCACCACGCCGACTTGGTGACAGGCGATGTGGGTGTGATCTGCTCGTTTGGCGCTGGCTACTCGGTGGGCAGCGTGGTGGTGCGCAAGCTGTCATAGCTTGCCGCCACGGGCGACCACGCCTCAGTGGTCGTCGCCCATGGGCAGTTCAATGACCTGCCCGATGGGGATGGGCTCGTCAAGCCCCCTCGCCG
>NZ_JACMNS010000191.1 GCF_014378415.1 Aquabacterium sp. | reverse complement strand
TGCCGTAGGGCAACACCGTGGTCGCTGCATCGGCCGGCAAAGGCAAGCTGGCATGGCGGCTGGGCATGCCCAGCACCTGCTGATCTGTGCGCAAGACCCTGCCCCACGAGGTGAATGACTGGGTGGTTGCCATCATGCCTTGACTCGTTATACGGCCAGCCACAGCACGGCGGCAGCGGCCGCGCCGGTGAGCAGGCTGACGCGGTCTTTCAGGGCGAAAACCAAGGGGTCGTCGTGCATGTGGCCACGGTGGGTTTGCATCCACACCCGGCTGACCCAGTACAGCATGATCGGGCACAGCATCCACACGACTTTGGGATGGCCGTACAGCACCGCGATGTCAGGCGAGTTGACGTACAAAGCCAGCACCAGGATGCTGATGTAGCCCGAAGAGCTGCCCAGGCTTTGCAGCAAGGCCAGGTCTTCAACCTGGTAGCCGCGCCCGCTGGCCTTGAGCTGGCCTTGCTTGCGCATGGCGAGTAACTCGGCATAGCGCTTGACGATGGCCAAGCTAAGGAAGATGAAGATGGCGAACAGCAAAAGCCAGAATGACAGCGGGATGCCGGTGGCCGCCGCACCCGCCACGATGCGCACGGTGTACAGGCCGGCCAGGGTCAGTACATCGATCATGACCAAACGCTTGAGGCCGAACGAGTACGCCAGCGTGACCAGGTAGTAGGCCCCCAGCACGGCCAGGAACTTGAGCGGTAGCAGCGCCAAGGCCAAGGCCAGCGAAATGAGCAACAGCACGGGCGCGGCGACCAGGCCAAACAGCAGGCTGAGGGTACCGGCGGCGAAGGGCCGTTTGCACTTGCGGGGGTGCTGGCGGGCGGCCTCCAGATCGAGCATGTCGTTGAGCAGATAGACCGACGAGGCGCACAAGCTGAACGCGACAAAAGCCACCAGGCCGGCGACCAGGGTGGGCATGTCTTGCAGACGGTGCGCGGCGGCCAAGGGCACGAAGATGAGGGCATTTTTGGCCCACTGGTGAACGCGCAGGGCTTTTAAAGCGACCTTGATGCCCGACTTGGGGGGCTGGAACACGGCATCGACCTGGGTGCAGGCGCGGGCACTGGCCTCTAGCCCGGGTTTGGCGTTGACCACAATGGCCGCGCGGGCGTGCTGCCAGACTTTGAGATCAACATGGTGGTTGCCACAGTAATCAAAACCCCGCTCGCCAAAGCGTTGCACCAGTTGCTGGGCCTTGTTGCTGCCCGACAGATTAGTTTGGCCATCGCTGGCCAGCACCCCGTCGAACAGGCCGACATGGTGGGCCACGGCCTGCGCCATGCGTTGGTCGGAGGCCGTGCAAAGCCAGATCTCGCGGCCCTGGCTTTTTTGCGCTTTCAGCCAATCAACGAAGGACTCGGAGTAGGGCAAGGCGGCGCCATTGAGTTGCACACGGCGGGCGATTTCGGCCTTGAGTTTGGCTTTGCCGCCCAGCAACCACAGCGGCACCAGGAACAGGTACAACGGGTTCTGCTTGACGAGCAGCAGGAATGATTCGAACAACAAATCGCTGTGGATGAGCGTGCCATCGAGGTCCACGCACAGCGGGATTGATTGAGCTTTTGAAGACATGAACACCCTTGATTTTACTGTTTGCCGCGCAAGGCCCAGACGCAGATCCAGCCGATGAGCACGGCCAACCACAGCGTCAGCAGACGACACACCAGCGTCAGAAGGATGGCCTCTGGCAGCTGGTAGCCGTGGGCATGCAAGAGACTGGTCATGACCAGCTCGGTGCTGCCCAAGCCCCCCGGCAGGAAGGACAGCGCACCAACGATGATGGCAATGGCATAGATGCCCATGGCCGAGGGCAGCGACAAGGGCGCGGTGGAGATGACATCGCCCACCAGCTTGAGCCCCACGGCTTCAGCACCCCAGGCCACCAGGCCCAGGGACAGGCCCATGAACAAAATGCCCGGTTTGAGGAACTGCCGGGCGCTGCCCAGCATGGTGACCGCCGACTGAATGGCTTTGAACAATTTGCTGCCTGCCAGGCGGTGGCTGGCCATGCGCTGTGCCACCGTGGGCCAGGGCATGAAGGCCAGCATGGCCAGCAAGCTGACGACCAGGCCCACGGCCACCCACAAGGCTTGCCGGTAGGCTTGCAACTCGGCCAAGACGGCCACGGCCAGCAGGATCATGGCCAGCAAATCGAGCAGGCGCTCTACAAAAAAACCGGCCATGAGGCCGGAGATGGGGATGCCCAGGGGCTGGTAATAGCGGGCCCGCACCATCTCACCCAATTTACCGGGCGACAAGGTGAAGGCAAAGCCTGACATGAAGGTGAGCGACACAAACCGCCACGGCAGCACGTGCCCCAGTCGGCTTAAATACAGCTTCCAGCGAACCACGCGCAAGGCGTAGTTGAACAAGGACAAAGCCGTGGCCGCCAACACGGCGGGCCAACCGGCGATCAAGGGGGCCAGGCTGATCTGGGACAGATCACGGTGAAATCCGACCACGCACCACACCGCGAAGCCCGCGATGAGCCCATAGGTCAGGAGGTTGCGCCACAAGCTGGTGGGTGAGCTTGCGGGAGGACGTGGAACGGAGGACAGCATGGTCGGGATTATGCCGAGCGCCATGCCGCGCTAAAAATAATCCGCATCCTTCAAACGCGGGGCCTGCGCGTCTTTGGGGGCCAGGTTGGGCGATTCGCCGCCCAGGGGCCAATCGATGCCGATGTCGGGATCGTTCCAGACGATGGCCCGCTCGCAGTCCTTGGCGTAGACATCGGTCGTTTTGTACAAGAAGTGCGTGTCGTCGGTCAACGCCACGAAGCCATGGGCGAAGCCCTCGGGCACCCACAACTGGCGGTTGTTTTGCGGAGACAGCTCAACGCCTGCCCATTGCCCGAAGGTGGGCGAGCCACGGCGGATGTCCACCGCCACGTCGAACGCGGCGCCCTGCACCACGCGCACCAGCTTGCCTTGGGCGCTGGGCGGAAGTTGGTAGTGCAGGCCCCGCAGCACACCTTTTTTGCTGCAAGAGTGGTTGTCTTGCACGAAAGGCCGGGCGGCAGGCAAGCCCAGCTTGGCCAGTTCGGTGTTGAAGCGGTGCTGGTTGAAGCTTTCCATGAACCAGCCGCGGTCGTCGCCAAACACGGCGGGCTCGATGATGACGACATCCGGGATGCGCGTGGGGATCAGCTTCATGCTCAGAACACCTGTTCGTTGACGACTTTGAGCAGGTACTGGCCGTAGCCGTTTTTAAGCATGGGTTGCGCCAGCTTGTGAACCTGTTCGGCCGTGATCCAACCCGAGCGGAAGGCGATTTCTTCAGGGCAAGCCACTTTCAGGCCCTGGCGCTTTTCAAGCGTGGCGATGAACTGGCTGGCCTCGAGCAGGCTGTCGTGCGTGCCGGTGTCGAGCCAGGCATAGCCCCGGCCCATGATCTGCACGTTGAGCTGGCCTAGCTGCAGGTACATGGCGTTGACATCGGTGATCTCGAGCTCGCCGCGCGGGCTGGGCTTGATCTCAGCGGCGATGTCGCACACCTGCTGGTCGTAAAAGTACAGGCCGGTGACGGCGTAGTTGCTTTTGGGGGCCTTGGGTTTTTCTTCGATGCTGAGAGCGCGCTTGTTGGCATCGAAATCGACCACGCCATAGCGTTCAGGGTCGTGCACGTGGTAGGCGAAGACGCTGGCCCCATCGGGCTGCGAGGCCGCGTCCATCAACAGGCCTTGCAGGTCATGGCCGTAGTAGATGTTGTCGCCCAGGACCAGGGCGCTGGAGTGGTTGCCGACGAAGTCGCGGCCCAGGATGAAGGCTTGCGCCAGGCCATCGGGGCTGGGTTGCACGCAATAGCTGAGGTTGACGCCCCACTGGCTGCCATCGCCCAGCAGAGACTGAAAGCGCGGGGTGTCTTGCGGGGTGCTGATGATGAGGATGTCGCGGATGCCGGCCAGCAACAAAGTGCTGAGCGGGTAGTAAATCATGGGCTTGTCGTAGACCGGCAGCAGTTGTTTGCTGATGGCCAAGGTGGCGGGGTGCAGGCGCGTGCCCGAGCCGCCAGCCAGGATGATGCCTTTGCGTGTAGCGATGGTCATGATGACGAATTACTTCCCTGTGATTTCGGTGAGCATGCGCTGAACACCTTGCTGCCAATGGGGCAAGGTCAAGCCCAGCGCTTGCTGAAGCTTGCTGGTGTCCAGGCGCGAGTTGAGCGGGCGCTGCGCTGGCGTGGGATACGAGGCCGTGCCGGTGGGTTCGATGGCATCTGGTGCCACCTTGATGGGCTGGCCGTTGGCACGCGCCCATTCGATGACAAAGCGGGCGTAGTCGAACCAGCTGGTTTCACCTTGGGCGACCAGGTGGTAGAGGCCGCTGAGTTCTGGGCGATTGGCCTGGCGGAAGGCGCGGATGGCGTGCGCGGTGACGTCGGCCAACAGATCAGCCCCGGTGGGGGCGCCGATCTGGTCATTGATGACTTTGAGCTGATCGCGCTCGGCGGCCAGGCGCAACATGGTTTTGGCGAAATTGCCGCCGCGCGCTGCATAGACCCAACTGGTGCGGAAGATGAAGTGGGCGCAGCCGCTTTGCTGGATGAGTTGCTCGCCTTCGAGCTTGGTGCGGCCGTAAACGCTTAAGGGCGCGGTGGGGCTGGACTCGTTGCGGGCGGCTGAACCACTGCCATCGAACACGTAATCGGTGCTGAAGTGAACCAGCAGCGCGCCCAGTTTGGCCGCCTCAAGGGCGATCAAACCAGGGGCGGTGGCGTTGATGGCC
>NZ_JACMNS010000190.1 GCF_014378415.1 Aquabacterium sp. | reverse complement strand
GTTGGTCGGTGAGGTCGCAGCGACGGCTGAAGCGGCAGCGCAAGCGCAGGACTCGATCATCCGGACCGAGGTCCGCGACGAATTCGACGAGCAGGGGATCATCCCGACCGACGAGCAGGTCGAGGCGGAGGTCGCGGCGCGGAAGCAGACGATCGTCGCCACGGCCGTTGCCGCGTACGAGGGAAGCTCGCTGGCCAACGATCTGGCGGCGGCAGTCTCTCCGCTGCTGCGGTTCGAGCTTTCACCCGACCAGTTCGGTCGGCTGCAGGCGGCCGGGCTTCTCCGGATTGCGAAGTATGAGCTCGTCGAGATCGGGGCGGCGGAGCGATATTTCTACCGCGATCGGTACGTCAGAGCGGAGGAGCCGACAGCCGCCGCGCGGCTGGCCGACAATCTGCCCAGTCAACGCAGATACCGGAACACGCCGACCGGACGCGTGTTCGTGTGAGCGGGGCATCGTCATTCCGGGAGCGCGCCCCAGCCCAACACCTCCTAAAATGGCTCCCCCTCGTCCCCAAAATATCACCCCGTCCCGATGAATATCACCGTCCAAGAAGAACTGCGCGCCTACATCGACCCGCTCACCCCTGACGAGCACGGCGCCCTGGAGCGCAGCATCCTGGCCGAGGGTTGCCGCGATGCGCTGGTGTTGTGGGGCGAGGTGCTGGTTGATGGCCACAACCGCCATGGCATTTGCCAGAAGCACAGCATCCCCTTCAACACCGTGCAGAACGCGAGCTTCAAGTCGATGGACGACGTGCACCTGTGGATGATTGATCAGCACTTGGGCCGGCGCAGCGTGTCCGACTTCCAGCGCGGCGTGCTGGCCTTGCGCAAGAAAGACATCATGAGCGCGCGTGTGCAAGCCCACAAGGCCGCTGCGCCCGTGCCGCAGGCCGATGCGTGCGCCAGTGGTGATCCGGCCGGGGCCACCTCGACCCCACCCTGGGAGGTTGATCCCCTGCCGACCCGAGAGTCCATCGCCAAGGCCGCGCGCATCAGCAGCAGCACCGTCAGCCAGATCGAAAAGATCCAGAAAGAGGCCACGCCCGAACTGGTCGCGGCCGTGAAGGCGGGCGACATCTCCATCAACGCGGCAGCGGCGGTGGCCTCGCTGTCGGTGGACGAGCAAGTGGCGGCGGTGGCGGGCGGCAAGAAGGAGTTGCGTCAGGCGGCGCGGCAAGTGCGCGAAGCCAAGGCGCAGGCGCGGGCCGCGAATGCGCCTGCCGAGGCCAGTGCCACAGCCGATGAAGGTGGCGAGTCGGAATCCCCCGGCACGGTGATCGCCCGTTTGAAGAAAACCGTGGCCCAGCTCACCGCTGAGAACGCCATGCTCAAGGCCCAGGTGGCTGAACTGATGGCTTGAGCCATCATCACCCCATGCCCTTGAACTACCTGGATTTTGACCACAGCGAGGACACGCAAGGCATCGGCACCTTCGAGGCCATGGCCTCGGTCGGGCCCGGGCAGGTGCCCGCCGTTCATGCCGAAATTGTGCAGGTACTGGCCTGGGCTTTCGAGCATTTTCCTGACAGCCACGGCCCATTGAGCGAAGGCTTTGAGTGGGACCACGACCTGCAAGGCCAGCAGGAGCATTCGGCCAGCGAATCCATCGTGTTTGATGAACGCAGCGGTTTGTTGGTGGTGATGCCCGATCCACCGGGCATCCCTCGCCACACCATCACCTTGTCCATCAGCGGCCTGCCTGATTTTTGCCTGGCGTTCAGGCAGCGTTTTGAGCTGGGCTGAACCAGCTCAAAACTGACCATCCCGGCGTCAGTTCTGTGCCCGGTTAGGCGGATACTCGCACTTCACCTTTTGGAGTCCCCATGTCGCAGATCCCTTTTTTCCACGAAGCGACCGGGGCCGTCAGGTTCTGGGTTTTGGTGAACGATGCCCTGGTGGGCGCCACGGTCAGTCGCGAAGCCTTGCATTACCGCTACCGACCCGATGGTCGTGGTGAAGACCCCCTGGAAACCTACAAAAGCCACTCGGTGGAGATTGACGAGATAGTGCGGCGTCGGGTGGCGCAAGGCTCGATCGAGCCGGTTATGTTGCGCGAGTTTGACTTGCGGCCGGTGGTGGTGCCCAAGGCCTAGCCGCTAGGATGCTGGGTTCGCCGGTTCTCCGGCCACTTCCTACTCCAGCGCCATGCCTTCAACCGTTCAACCGGTCCTCTTGATCGCCAACCGTGGCGAGATCGCCATCCGCATCGCCCGCGCCGCGCATGAGTTGGGTTGGCGCACCGTGGGCCTGGTGGCTGAAGACGACCAGTCGGCCCAGCATGCCTTCCACACCGATGCGCGGCAGGTCTTGCCCGGCAAAGGCGTGTCGGCCTACCTGAACATCGGCCACGTGGTGGCGGCGGCGCAGGCCGAAGGTTGCACCCACGTGCACCCAGGCTATGGACTGCTGAGCGAAAACGCCGACTTTGCCCGCGCTTGTGCGGCGGCCGGTCTGACCTTCGTGGGCCCCGCGCCCGAGGTGCTCGACCTGCTGGGCGACAAGGCGCAGGCCCGTGCCCTGGCGCGACGCTGCGGCGTGCCGGTGACCGATGGCATCGACCACGCTGTCAGCCCGGCAGAGGCCCACACCTTCTTCAAGCAACTGGGCGCGGGCGGCGCCATGATGATCAAGGCCCTGGCCGGTGGCGGCGGCCGTGGCATGCGCGTGGTCGAGGCCGAGCAAGACATCGCCCGCAGCCACGCGAGTTGCCAGTCCGAAGCCCTGGCTGCGTTCGGCCGTGGCGATGTCTACGTGGAGCAACTGGTGCGCCGCGCGCGCCACACCGAGGTACAGGTTTTGGGCGATGGCAGCGGCGCCGTCAGCCACGCCTGGGAGCGCGACTGCACCGTGCAGCGCAATCACCAGAAGCTGGTCGAGATCGCGCCCGCGCCTGATCTGGATCCGGCCTTGCGCCAGCACCTGCTGGACGACGCCCTCAAGCTGGCGCAGGCCGTGAAGCTTCGCGGCCTGTGCACCTTCGAGTTCCTGGTGGACCTGGACCACCCCGGTCGCCACTTCTTCATGGAGGCCAACCCGCGTTTGCAGGTCGAGCACACGGTGACCGAGGCCGTGACCGGTCTGGACCTGGTTCAACTGCAACTGCGCTTGTCACAGGGCGCGAGCCTGGCCGATGTGCAAGCCACACAGGCCGACATCGCGGCGCCACGCGGCACGGCCATCCAGGTGCGCGTGAACGTGGAGCGCATGGGGCCGGATGGCCGCGCTTTGCCTGCGGGCGGCACCGTGCGGGCTTACGAACCGCCCAGCGGGCCGGGCATCCGCGTCGACGGCCATGGCCACATCGGCATGCAGCCACATCCCGGCTTTGACACGCTGCTGGCCAAGGTCATCGTGCACCACCCGGCTGGGTTCGGCGCGGCCTTGCAGCGCACCCGGCGGGCGCTGGCCGAATTCAGGCTGGAGGGGGTCGACAGCAACATGGCCTTTCTGCAGGCCCTGCTGGCCCATCCGGATCTGTCGGACTACCAGGTCAGCACGCGCTGGCTGCAACTGCACGTGGCCGCGTTGCTCGCGGCGGCGCCTGGGCAGCCACGGCCGCGCGAGCTGGCACATGCCGCTCAGCACGCGGCACCCACCTTCAAGCTGGCAGGCGTCGCCGAAGGCTGCGTCGTCGTGACCGCCAGCGTGCCCGGTTCGCTCGTGAGCATTCAAGTCCACCCAGGCGACACCGTGCGCGCTGGCCAGCGCGTGGCCGTGATCGAGGCCATGAAGATGGAGTTCGAGATCATCGCCACGCAAGGTGGTCGGGTCGAGGCCGTGCTGGCCGAAGTGGGCCACGTGGTCAGCGAAGGCCAGGCCCTGATCGCGCTGGATCCCGCCGGTGACGATGGCCAGCCCCACCCCAGCACCGACCAGGCGCATGACATGGACCACATCCGCCCCGACCTGGCCGAAGTGATTGAGCGCCACGCTGTGACACGTGACGCCCGGCGCCCCGAGGCCGTCGCCAAGCGCCACACCAAGGGCCACCGCACCGCCCGCGAAAACGTCGACGACTTCCTCGATGCGGGCAGCTTCCTGGAATACGGCGCCCTGGCCCTGGCCTCGCAACGTATCCGCTTGAAAGAGCCCGAGCTGATCGCACGCAGCCCCGCCGATGGCCTGATCGCCGGCCTGGGCACCGTCAACGCCGCGCAGTTTGGCGAGCAGGCCGCGCGCTGCATGGTGCTGGCCTACGACTACACCGTGTTCGCGGGCACGCAGGGCGTCATCAACCACAAGAAGACCGACCGCATGCTGCACCTGGCCTTGCAGCGCCAGTTGCCGCTGGTGCTGTGGGCCGAAGGCGGTGGTGGACGGCCCAACGACGACTACCCCGGCGTCAGCCTGCTCGACAACATGACCTTCCTGGGCCTGGCGCGCCTGAGCGGCCTGGTGCCATTGGTGGCCATCGTCAACGGCCGCTGCTTCGCGGGCAATGCCTCGCTGGCCGGGTGCTGCGACGTCATCATCGCCACGAAGGACACCAGCATCGGCATGGCCGGCCCCGCCATGATCGAAGGCGGTGGCCTGGGCAAGTTCACGCCCGAAGAGGTCGGCCCCGTCAGCATGCAGGCACCCAATGGCGTGATCGATGTGGTGGTGGACGACGAGGCCCACGCCGTGCGCGTGGCCCAGCAATACCTGTCGTACTTTCAAGGTACGACCACCGGCTGGCAGTGTGCCGACCAGCGCCAGTTGCGCCACGTGGTCCCTGAAAAACGCACCCGCGTCTACGACATGCGCGCGGCCATCCACACCTTGTTTGACACCGATTCGGTGCTGGAGCTGCGCCGCGATTTCGCGCCCGGCATGATCACTGCGCTGGTACGCGTGGAAGGTCGGCCCCTGGGGGTGATCGCCAACGATCCGCGCCACCTGGGCGGCGCCATCGATGCCAACGGGGCCGACAAAGCCGCGCGCTTCATGCAGTTGTGCGATGCCTTTGACCTGCCCATGGTCTCGCTGTGCGATACACCTGGTTTCATGGTCGGCCCCGATGCGGAGCAAACTGCCACGGTGCGGCACTTCTCGCGCATGTTCCTGACGGCGGCCAGCACGACCGTGCCTTACTTCACCGTGGTCTTGCGCAAGGGCTACGGCCTGGGCGCGCAGGCCATGACGGCGGGCAGCTTGCTGGCCCCCGATTTCACCGTGTCCTGGCCGACCGGCGAGTTCGGGCCCATGGGCATTGAAGGTGCCGTGCATTTGGGCTTTGGCAAGCAACTGGCCAGCATCGAAGACGCGGCCCAAAGGCAGCAGGCCTTTGACCAGTTGGTGGCCACTGCCTACCAGCGCGGCAAGGGCCTGAACATGGCCAGCCACCTGGAACTGGACGATGTGATCGACCCGGCTGACACGCGCCGCTGGTTGGCGTGCGGCCTGGCGGCCATGCCGAAGCCCGCCCCGCGCTCCACGCGCAAGCGTCCTTTTGTGGACGCCTGGTGACCCCGGTTCAGGGGGGGCGAGTTTTCAGTGAGTCGTTAAATGGCTTCGACTAAAGTCGGGCATGAAGACAAGGGTGATTGAATGACAGCGCGCAGGGCAGAAGAATCGGTCGGCACTGAGCCGTTGGCAAGGCCTTTGGCCCTGGGGTCAGCCCTGTTGACCAGCGCGGCATTGGCCGCCTGTGGCGGCGGCGCCAAAGCCACAGACGCGCAAATCCAGGGCGGCAACCCCACACCTTTGCCCAAGGCCGATGCCGCCGCGCGCTTTCTGGCGCAGGCGGGCCTGGGCGCCACGCCCGACAGCATTGGCGCCCTGCTGGCCTTGCCCAGCTACGACGCCTGGCTGGATCAGCAGTTCGCCCTGCCCATTGACCGGTCCGTCTTCGACATGGCCAAAGACTTGGGCGTGGCGGACGCCATCGAGAACGAGCAGTTTCAATACCAGGACGACGACACTGGCCTGGACAACAGCCTGTGGTTCCGCCTGTTCAAAGCCCATGACGTCTTGCGCCAGCGCACCGTGTTGGCCTTGTCTGAGCTCTTCGTGGTTTCACAACGCAATATGCCTGTGCCTTGGGGGCAGTTCTGCGGTCTGGCCTACTGGGATCTGCTTGAACAACACTGCTTCGGCAACTTCCGCGACCTGATCGAGCACATCACCTTGTCACCCGCCATGGGCGTGTACCTCAGCATGCGCGCCAGCCAAAAGGCCGACGAGGTGTCTGGCCGCCAGCCCGACGAAAACTACGCGCGCGAGTTGCTGCAACTGTTCACCATCGGCCTGGTCCAGCTTCAGCACAATGGCACGCCGGTGTTGGTCAATGGCAAGCAGGTCGAGACCTACACCAACCAGGACATCACCGGCCTGGCCAAGGTCTTCACCGGCTGGGACTTCGACGTTAGCAACCTGGATGCCTTTGGCTACAACCTGGACACCGATGCCGAGTACACCCGCCGCCCGATGAAGCTGATTCCCGGCCTGCACGCCGACGACGCCAAGACCTTCCTGGGTACCACGATCGAGGCCGGACTGGGCGGCGCGCAAGACTTGAAGCTGGCGCTGGATGCCGTCTATAACCACGACAACGTCGGCCCCTTCATCGCCAGGCAATTGATCCAGCGCCTGATCTCCAGCAACCCCGAGCCCGACCACGTCGCTCATGTGGCCAGCGTGTTCAACAGCAACGCCGATGGTGTGCGCGGCGACATGAAAGCAGTGATCCGCGCGGTCTTGATGCACCCCTTGGCGCGCGATGTGTTGGTGGGCGACGCGGCCTTGCGCCGCTGCAAGCTGCGCGAACCCATCTTGCGCCTGGTCCAATGGGGCCGCCTGGTCAACATCAGCTCCACCAACAACCGCTGGGATGTGGGCGACCTGTCGTACACCGACAAGCTCGCGCAAAGCCCGCTGCGCTCACCCTCGGTGTTCAATTTTTTCAGGCCTGGGTATGTGCCGCTCAACAGTGGCTTGAGCGCCGACCATTTCGTGGCCCCCGAGTTTCAGATCACCGATGAATCGACCGTGGTGGGCTATGCCAACTTCATGCTGTCGGTGATCCCGGAGGGCGATCCGGGCAGTGGCCTGGCCGTGGACTACCGCGCCTGGGAGGACTTGGCCGATGACCCCGCCCGTTTGGTGGATGGCATCAATTGGCTGCTGACTGGCCATGCCTTGATCAGTAGCACCGTGGACCTCATCGTGGAAGCCATCAAGGACCTGAATCCGCCGAACGATGCCGAGCTTCGCTACAACCGCACCCGGGTCGCCTTCTTCCTGGCCATGACTTCGCCGGACTACCTGGTCCAACGCTGAAAGAGCGCACGATGACATTGAATGGATTAACCCGCCGTGCCTTCCTGCGCCAAAGCGGCACGCTGGGCGTGGCCGGATTGGTGGCACCCTGGGCCATGAACCTGGCTGCCATGGCCGAAGCGGCCGCCGCCGAAGCCGGATCTGACTACAAAGCCCTGGTCTGCGTGTTCCTGCAAGGCGGCAACGACCACGCCAACACCTTGATCCCGGTGGATGCCGAGGGCCACGCCATGTACGCGCGCATGCGCGGCGCCTTGGCCTTGCCCCTGTCATCGCTGGCGGCCACCACCTTGGCGCCCAGGCTGGGCAGCGCGCAGAACCAGCAGATGGCTTTGGCGCCCAACTTGGCGGCGCTCAAGCCCTTGTTTGATGCGCAGCGCATGGCGGTGCTGCTCAACATCGGGCCGCTGGTTCAGCCCACCACCTTGGCGCAGTTTCAAAGCGCCTTTCTGGGCACGGGCGATGCGGTCCTGCCCCCCAAGCTGTTCTCCCACAACGACCAGCAGTCGGTTTGGCAGTCTTATGGTGGCGAGGGCGAGATCACCGGCTGGGGCGGGGTGATTGGCGATGCCTTTTACGAGTCGCTCAACGCGTCATCGGCGCTGACCTGCATCAATCTGGCGGGCAATGCCGTCTACCTGGCGGGCAACACGGTCGCGCAGTTCATGGTCAATTCCAAAGGGCCCGCGCCTTTGAAGGCCTTGCAAGCGAGCGCCTTGTTCAATTCGACCAAATGCAGCGAAGCCTTCCAGGCCCTGGCCACCACGCAAGACCCGGCCGCGCACCGCATGAGCAAGGAGCACTCCAAGATCATGAGCCGCGCCATCGGCACCAACACGAACTTGCTGGGCGCGCTTGTCAGCGTCTCGCCCGCGCCGATCTTTCCGGCCGATGGCTCGGCCAGTGCGTCGCCTTTGGCGGCCAACCCACTGGCGGTTCAGCTCAACACCGTGGCCCGCATCATTGCCGCGCGCGACAACGCCAACATCAAGGTCAAGCGCCAGGTCTTCTTTGTGGCCCTGGCCGGATTTGACCACCACGACAACCTCGTCACTGACCACCCGGCCAAGTTGGCGCAGGTGGCCCAGGCCTTGAGCCAGTTCGACCAGGATTTGGGCCCCTTGCGCGACCAGGTCACCACCTTCACGGCCAGCGACTTTGGCCGAACCATGGCCTCCAATGGCAATGGCTCGGACCATGGTTGGGGTAGTTACCACTTCGTCATGGGCGGCGCCGTGAACGGCGGGCGCTACTTTGGCGAGTTGCCCGATGTGGGCCACGATGCGCAGGGCCATGACACAGGTGCCCACAACATCGGCCAGGGCCGCCTGCTGCCCACCTTGGCCGTTGACCAGTTGGCCGAGGCCTTGGCCCGGTGGATGGAAGTCACCAACGCGGCGCAGCTCGACTTGGTCGCGCCGCATCGCCACCAGTTTTCGTCATCGTCAAACAACTTGTCGGGCTTGTTCAAGGCCTGATCAAAGCCCTCATCCAGGCGTGCCCTGATTCGGGGCAAAGCCGCTCGACACCTGCGACAACACCACCCCGACCGGCCTGGCCAAGGTGCCGACCGGCTGTGGCGACGGCCCGGACCACTGCTGAGGGTGGGCACCACCTGGCCGGGTCATTGGGGCGTTGGATGGGCGTTCCACCGGTTGACCTTAACGCGATCAATCCCGGGCTGGGTGCCTTCAACGCGGGCACCCTGTCGTCATTGATGGCTGCTTAGGTTTTTGGCGCCGAGAAAAAAGCCAGCAGATCTTTGGTCAGCCGCTCTTTCTCGGTCGCAAACAGGCCGTGCGGGGCGCCCTCGTATTCCAGCAGTGTGGCGTGTGCAATTTGCTTGGCGGCGGCCCTGCCTGATGCGTTGATGGGTACCGTCTTGTCGTCGGTGCCGTGAATGATCAGTGTCGGCACCTTGAAGGCCGGCAAGTCTTTGCGGAAATCCGTGGTCGCGAACGATTTGGCGCAGTCGAGGGTGGCCTTCAGGCTGGCTTGCATCGCCACGCTTCTGGCCCAGTCCAGCAGCTCCTCGCTGACGCTGTGCGAGATCAAACTGACCCCGAAAAAATCCTTGAAAAACCCGGCAAAGAACTTGGCGCGGTCGGCCTTCATGCCCTGCGTCATTTTGTCGAAGACTTCAGCGTCGGTGCCCTCGGGGTTGTCGGCTGTTTTCAGCATGAAGGGCACAACCGAAGACACCAACACCGCTTTGGCCACCGATTTGCCGGCGTGGCGGGACATGTAGCGGGCCACCTCGCCCCCGCCCATCGAAAAGCCCACCAAAATCACATTGTCGGCGCCAGTGTGCTCAATGACCG
Source organism: Aquabacterium sp. (assembly GCF_014378415.1). Taxonomy (GTDB): domain Bacteria; phylum Pseudomonadota; class Gammaproteobacteria; order Burkholderiales; family Burkholderiaceae_C; genus Aquabacterium. The sequence goes on along the minus strand of NZ_JACMNS010000190.1, from coordinate 7,810 downwards.
AGGCCAGATCGTCGGACAAGGTGTCGTAGTCGTAGCCACTCCAGGGCTGCGACGAGCGGCCAAAACCGCGCCGATCGTACGAGATCACGCGGTATCCCGCTTGGGCGATGGCCATGGCCTGGTCATCCCAACTGTCAGACGACAGTGGCCAGCCGTGAAGCAGAACCACGGGCGTGCCCGTGCCCCAATCTTTGATGTACAGATTGGTTTTGTCTCGGGTGGTGATGTAAAGCATGGCAAGTTCCTCGGTTTTTTGCGGGGGCGTTAACAAACAGTGGTGAGTGGTGAGGTGGCGCTAGTGGTCCATCAAGTCGTGCCGCATGGAGGCCAGCGATCGCCTGATCCAACTCTTGACGGTGCCGATGGGGTGCCCCATGCGGTTTGCAATTTCGCCGTGGCTCAGACCTTCATAGAAGGCCAGCGTCAAGCTTTCGCGTGGCTTGGCCGCCAACGAGGACAGGCACTTGGCGAGTGCAACATTTCTGCATTGGCCGATCAGGTTCTCAAGCGCCTGAGGCCGATGGCTGGGTAAATTCTCAAAGGGATCTATGCCTTCCACAGAGTGCCGATGGCGACCCTCCAGTCGCGTGCCGCACCGACGCCAATGATCAATCGCTGCGTGACGTGCAATGCCCGTCAGCCAGTGCCTGGCCCGCCCTTTGGTGTCGTCAAACTGGGCGCAGTTGTGCCAGACTTTGACGTAAACCTCTTGCAGCACCTCTTCGGCATCGGCACTGTTTCTGCTGATTTGAAGAATCGCGGCGAAGAGACGTTTGCTGGTGAGCATGTACAGCCGCTCGAACGACACGGTGCACCCTTGCCGAACTGCCCCCAGCAACGCGAGCAACTCCGCATCGCTGTTGCCGTTGGTGGGCTCGCCGGCCTGTGCAGCCGGTGTATCTTCCATGAAGCTGGAGCGGATCAATGGCGCCGTACCGGCTGAAATCAAGGTGTTCATGACAAGCCCAGGTGTTTTGCCAGATTTGACAAATACTTCCTGGCAAACCGTGTGCCTGTCGCTGCCCAGTCAACACGCGCAGGAGTTGGGCTGCGCTATCGATGCGCCTGCCAAGTATCAAAGGCGATGGGGCGGTTTTTTTTACTGCAAAAACTCTTTTCGGATGCATGAAACTCGCATGGGCAAACCCAATCAACTCAGCCGCAACATCGCTCGTTTTCAGAGGCTGCCGGCCAGCTTGCGCCCCTGGCTGACCAGCTTCATGCTCGGCAATGTGGTCCCCATGGTCGGATCGGCCAGCCTGCGCTTCGAGGAGATCTCGAACGAGCGCGTGGTGGTCACCCTCCGAAACCGGCGCAAGGTGCAGAACCACATCAAGGGCGTGCACGCGGCGGCCATGGCCTTGTTGGCCGAAACGGCCACCGGTTTTTGCGTGGGCATGAACGTGCCCGACGACAAGCTGCCCCTGATCAAGACCTTGAAGGTGGACTACCTCAAGCGCGCGCAGGGCGACATGAAAGCCGTGGCCCAGCTGCGGCCCGATCAGATTCACCAGATCCGCACGCAAGAGAAGGGCGAGGTCACGGTGCCGGTCAGCATCACCGACGAGTCGGGGGGCGAGCCCATTCAGTGCGAAATGGTGTGGGCCTGGGTGCCCAAGAAGCGCTGATCATTCAGGCGCGCTTAGGGTGTTGCCCCGCGCTCCCAAGACAAAGCAAACGCACCGTGCCCAGCCCCGATGTTCAGCCCACATCCGCCGTGCGTTTCGCCCTGGCATGGCGGCTCACCGTCTGCACCAGCTCATCCAGGTTGATCGGCTTGACCACCAGGTCCACCATCCCCGCCGCCAGGCATTTGCTGCGCTCTTCCGCCATGGCGTGCGCGGTCTGGCCGATCACCGGCAGGCCAGGCGCCATCGCCTTGATGCGGCGCGTGGTCTCGTGACCATCCATGCCGGGCATCTGGATGTCCATCAGCACCACGTCAAAGGCCTGCGGGCCATTCAGTGTCAGGCAGGCCAAAGCGTCCTGGCCGCTGTCGACCATCGTGACCAGCGCCCCTTCGATCTGCAGCAGCTCGCTCAGCACCCACTGGTTGACCTGGTTGTCTTCGGCCGCCAACACGCGCAAGCCCGCCAGGCGTTGTCCGACCTGCGGCGCCGCGGCCGCCTCGTCGTTGATGGGCTCGGCCTCGCCGGCCGGCACCGTGCGCAGTTCAGCCTGTGGCGTGCTGGACAGCGGCAGCACCACCTCGAACCGCGTGCCTTGCCCGAGTTCGCTGTGCACATGGACTTCACCGTCCAGCATCTCCACCAGCCGCTTGGTGATCGACAGGCCCAGCCCGGTGCCACCGTACCGGCGCGTGGTGGAGCCATCGGCCTGCTCGAAGGGGCGGAACAACCCGCTCAACTGCTGGGCACTCATGCCGATGCCCGTGTCGGTCACGGTCAGCACCAGTTGCCCATCGCGGGCTGACGCCGACACGCTCACCTCGCCGTGCACTGTGAACTTGACCGCGTTGGACAGCAGGTTCAACAGGATCTGCTCCAGCCGCAAAGGGTCGCTGTCACACATCGCGGGCAGCTCGGGGCTCAGCTGGGTGCGCAAACCGATGCCTTTGGCCTGCGCGCGCTCCTGGAATTGCGCGGTGGCGCGGGCCAGCAGCGCTTGCAGATTGACCGGCAGCGTCTCGATGTGCAGCTTGCCCGCCTCGATCTTCGAGAAATCGAGGATGTCGTTGATGATGCCCAGCAGCAGCCGCCCTGAATCCAGGATTTGGGCAAAGATCTGGTGGGCCGCCCCGCCATGGTCCCGGTGGCCAATCTGGGCCAGGCCCAGCACACCATTGAGCGGAGTGCGGATCTCGTGGCTCATGTTGGCCAGGAACTCGCTCTTGATCTGGCTCAGGCGTTCGGCCTCCTGGCGCGCGGTCTCCAGCTCGACGGTGCGCTGCCGCACGGTTTGCTCCAGGTGCGCCTGGTGGGCCTGCAAGGCCAGTCGGGCCTGCTGCACTTCGCTGATGTCCTGGATGGCGCCTTCGATGCGCACCACCTTGCCATCCTGCAAGATGGGTTCGCCCTGGGTGCGAATCCACTTGCGCACCCCTTGTTCGCTGACCAGTTCCAGCTCCATGGCATAGGGCTCGCCCAGCTCGATGGCCCGGCGCATGGTCTCGGAAATTTTGCTGTGGGCGCTGCCCTTGAAATAGCGAAGGCCATCCGTGATCGACATCGACTCGGGCAGTCGGGGGTCCAGGTCCAGGATGCGAGCGGCGCCATCGGTGCGGGTGCCGCGCATGGTGGTCACGTCGATGCTCCACCCCCCCACTTTGGCCAAGGTGCTCATGCGGTCCAGCAGCACCTGCTTGTCGCGCAAGGCCTCCTGGGCGGCCACGTTGGCCGTGATGTCACGCGCCATGCCGAACATGCCGGCCATCTGGCCTTGCGCGTCGAACACCGGGCCCTTGGTGACCAGGAAGGTCAGCTGCCGGCCGTCGCGCATGATCAGGCGGTCTTCGGTGGTCACGGTGGTGCCGTTTTTGTTGATCTCTTGGTCGCCGGCCAGGATCAGCGCGGCGGACTCGGGTGAGAACAGATCGTGGTCGGTGCGTCCGATGATTTTGTTGATGGGGAGGCCCAGGAAGGCCGCAGCCGCCTGGTTGACCATCACGTAACAGCCCTGCTGATCCTTCACGAAAATGGCGTCGGTGGTGCCGTCGATCACGGCGCGCAGCAGTTGCTCGCTGCGCAGCAAGGCCGCTTCGGTGCGGTGTCGTTCGCTCACGTCCAGGGTCAGGCCGATGACCACCGTGCCGGTTTTGGTGGGCACGCTGCGGCCATGGACTTCCAGCTGCACCAGGCTGCCATCACGGCGGCGCCCGGAAAAGGCATGGCGTATTTCCTGGTCGAGCCCGTCCACGAGCCTTTGCAATTGCTCGGTCACACTGGCCTGGTCTTTTGGCATCACCAAATCACGCCAAGGCACTTTGTTGATGAGCTGCTCGGGGTGGTCGTAGCCCATCATTCGGGCCAACTCGGGGTTGGCGTAGCGCAGGTGCTCGCCTTGAACGATGTAGATGCCCGCCAGCGATTGTTCGACCAGGGCCTTGAATCGGCCATTGCCGGCTTGCTGTTCGGCCTGCCGAAGCCGCGCCATCACCCCGCTCATCAGGATGCCCATGGCGAAAAACATGCCAATGGCCACCACCGAGGTGTGGGGCGCCGACATGAACAGGGACCAGGCCAGCCCTGCTGACAAAACCGTGGACACGATGCCCGCCAGCCCGCCGCCCAGCCACGATGCCGCGAACACGGCCGGGTAGAACAGCAGCAGGGCAATGGGCTGGATGGCGGGCCAGAAGGTCCACTGGATGGCGGCGGCTGCCAGGGGGGTGGTCAGGCCCCAGAGCAGGCTTGCCGCCGAAGCCTTGAGCGGCTGCTCATCGGACAGGATGGCCTGGGCGTCGTCCGGCACATGCTGCGGGGTGAACCACCGCATGACCGCGGTCACGGCGCAACCCGGCGTTGCGCGAAGGCTGAATCGCTTCCGACGGGAAATAGGCATCAATGCCCTCCTGCGCCACCTGATGGCTCAGGCGATTATGGTGCCGCGATTAATGCTGTGCGTCAGAGTTACGCACGAAGTGTGGCGCCCTGTCACCCGGTGGCGTCAAGCCGCTTCGATGCGCGCCGTGACGGCCTTGCCGCTGCGCAAACCCAGCTTGCTCAGCAGGGCGCGATCGCGTTCGACATCGGGGTTGCCGGTGGTCAGCAGCTTGTCACCGTAGAAGATGGAGTTGGCGCCGGCCAGGAAGCACATGGCCTGCACCGCTTCGCTCATTTGCTGGCGGCCAGCCGACAGGCGCACGCGCGCCGTGGGCATGGTGATGCGCGCGACCGCGATGGTGCGCACGAACTCCAGCGGATCCAGCGGCGGGGTGTCGGCCAGGGGTGTGCCGGGCACGCGCACCAGGTCGTTGATGGGCACCGATTCGGGGTGCGTGGGCAGGTTGGCCAGTTGGGCTATCAGGCCGGCGCGGCCTTCGCGCGTTTCGCCCATGCCGACGATGCCGCCGCTGCACACCTTGATGCTGGCCGATCGCACGTGCGAGAGGGTGTCCAGGCGGTCCTGCATGTCGCGGGTGGTGATGATGTCGCCGTACAACTCGGGCGCGGTGTCCAGGTTGTGGTTGTAGTAATCCAGGCCGGCGTTCTTGAGCGACTGCGCTTGCGGTTCGGTCAGCATGCCCAGGGTGCAGCAGGCTTCCAGCCCTTCGGACTTGATGACGCCGATCAGCTCGGCCACCTTTTCGATGTCGCGGTCTTTGGGGGCGCGCCAGGCGGCGCCCATGCAGAAGCGGCTGGCGCCGGCTTCCTTGGCGGCCACCACGGCTTCGCGCACCTGTTCGGGCGACATCAGCTTGCTGGCCTTGACGCCAGTGTCGTAGCGGGCGGCCTGCGGGCAGTAGCCGCAGTCTTCTTCGCAACCGCCGGTCTTGACCGACAGCAAGGTGGCGTGCTCGACCTCGTTGGCATCCCAATGCTGGCGGTGCACCTGCTGGGCCTGCCACATCAGGTCATTGAAGGGCAGGTTGAACAGCGCCAGCACGTCAGAGCGGGGCCAGCGGACATGGGTGTCGTCTTCTGGCGTGCTGCAGTCGCTGCCGCAATCAGGGGCGTTGAGCCCGGCCTTGGGCAGCCATTGAACCGTTTGGCTGGGGGTCTGGGTGGGCGACGAGGGGCTGGTAAGTGTGCTGGAAGGCATGGGCTGGACTGCGGACAAAGCAGTGCTGAAACGGTCAAAACAGTCGCCAGTGTAGGCCAGACGACCGGAGAGCGCCTAGCGATCCACCGCCGTGGGCTGCCCAGAAAAGCGGCCACGGGTGGGGGCTGACGCGAGGGATCTTTGCGTCAGCTCAGCTCGAGGCCCCGGATCGCCATTGCGCTAAGCTCAGGCCATGCTTTTTGAACACCTGATCGAGATCAATTCCAACAGCGTGGCCGCCCAGACCGTGGTGCCGCCGTTCACGCGCGAACAGCTCTGGCGCGGCCTGATGGCCCGGGTGCAGACGCCGCAGCGCTTTCCCCTGGGGCCGGATACCTGCGACTGGCGCGAGGTCGAGCCCGGCGTGATCCAGCGCACCGTGAGTTTCGGCGCCAACGCGATGAAGGACGAGGTGCAAGTCGACGCTTTCCAAAAGCTTGAATTCACGCCCGAACCGCATGGCGACACCACGCCCATCCGCCTGACCATCACGATCGAAGAGCCCCAGCCCGGCCAGATGGTGCTGCGTTTTGTGTACGAAAGCGTCAGCGAGCTGTCGGCCGAAGAGGCTTATTTCAACGACTACCGCCACAACGCCTGGCTGCACAACGACCGCGACATGGTGCGCACGCTGCGCCAGTGGTTGTCGGGCGAAGGCCTTTAGCCCAGGAGACTTGACGACATGCGACACGATGCTTTCATCTGCGATGGCCTGCGCACACCTTTTGGCCGCCATGGCGGGGCTTTGTCTTCGGTGCGCGCGGACGACCTGGCGGCGGTGCCGCTGCGCGCTTTGCTCGCACGCCACCCTGGCCTGGACCCAGCCCTGATCGACGATGTGCTGTACGGCTGTGCCAACCAGGCGGGCGAAGACAACCGCAACGTGGCCCGCATGGCCGCCTTGCTGGCGGGCTTGCCCATGGACGTGCCGGGCGCCACCATCAACCGCCTGTGCGGCTCGGGCCTGGATGCGCTGGGCACGGCGGCGCGTGCCATCCGATCGGGCGAGGCGCATTTGATGATCGCTGGGGGCGTTGAAAGCATGAGCCGCGCGCCGTTTGTGACGGCCAAGGCCGACAGCGCCTTCAGCCGCAACGTGGCCACGTTTGACACCACCATCGGCTGGCGTTTCGTGAACCCCTTGATGAAGGCCCAGTACGGCATTGATTCGATGCCAGAGACCGCCGAGAACGTGGCACGCGAGTTCGCCGTGAGCCGCGAGGACCAGGACTTGTTCGCCTTGGCCTCGCAGCGCAAGGCGGTGGCGGCGCAACTCGCAGGTTTCTTTGACACCGAGATCACGCCGGTCAGCATCGCGCAGAAGAAGGGCGAGGCCACCGTGGTGTCGAAAGACGAGCACCCGCGTGAGACCACGCTTGAATCGCTGGCCAGGCTCAAGGGCGTGGTCACGCCTGATGGCACGGTGACGGCGGGCAATGCCTCCGGCATCAACGATGGCGCCTGCGCCTTGCTGGTGGCCTCGGAGGTGGCCGCGCGCGAGCACCACCTGACGCCTTTGGCGCGTGTGGTGGGCATGGCGGTGGCGGGTGTGCCGCCGCGCATCATGGGCATCGGGCCCGCGCCGGCCTCGCTCAAGCTGCTGTCCCGCCTGGGCATGACGATCGACCAGATGGACGTGATCGAATTGAACGAAGCCTTTGCCGCGCAAGGCCTGGCGGTGATGCGCCAGTGGGGCCTGCACGATGCTGATCCGCGCGTCAACGCGAATGGCGGCGCCATTGCGCTGGGGCACCCGCTGGGCGCGTCGGGTGCGCGGCTGGCGCTGACGGCGGTGAACCAGCTGCACCGCATTGGCGGACGTTATGCCCTGGTCACCATGTGCATTGGTGTGGGGCAGGGCATCGCGGTGGTGCTGGAGCGGGTCTGAGTGAAGCTCAGCCATCGACGCTTACCTGGGCGCCGCCGCCGTGCTTAAAGCACGGGGTGAGGCAGGGGCGCAGGGATGCGCTCCTGGGCCTCAAGCTGCCCCGCCGTCACGGCATGGCGCAGGGCCTCAAGGGTCTGCGCCATGTCGTCATGGTGCTCGCCCATGCCCCTGACCACGCACAGCGCGGCGGGCTGGTTGGCG
>NZ_JACMNS010000189.1 GCF_014378415.1 Aquabacterium sp. | reverse complement strand
CGGGATCGGGCCGATGATGCCGTAGTGGTTGCGCGTGGGCGTCATGAACACGGGAATCGCGCCGCACATGATGATGGAGTGCAGGATCGACTTGTGGCAGTTGCGGTCCACCACCACAACATCGTCTGGCGCTACCGTGTGGTGCCAAACCATCTTGTTGCTGGTCGATGTACCGTTGGTGACGAAAAAGCAGTGGTCGGCGTTGAAGATGCGCGCCGCATTGCGCTCGCTGGCGCCAATTGCACCATTGTGGTCGGGCAACTGACCCAGCTCTTCTACAGCGTTGCAGACGTCGGCGCGCAGCATGTTTTCGCCATAAAACTGGTGGTACATCTGGCCAACTGGGCTCTTCAAAAATGCCACGCCGCCGGAGTGACCAGGGCAGTGCCATGAATAAGAGCCGTCATCGGCGTAGTCCAGCAGCGCCTTGAAGAAAGGCGGCGCCAGCGAGTCAAGGTAACTTTTAGCCTCGCGGATGACGTGGCGCGCCAGGAACTCGGGCGTCTCCTCGAACATGTGGATGAAGCCGTGCAGCTCGCGCAGGATGTCGTTGGGGATGTGCTGCGAGGTGCGCGTCTCGCCATACAGGTAGATGGGGATGTCGGCGTTCTTGAAGCGGATCTCGCTGACGAAAGCGCGCAAGGCTTTGAGGGCCGAATCGACCTCACCCTTGGAGCCCGCGCCGAATTCTTCGTCGTCGATCGACAGGATGAAGGCACTGGCCCGGCTTTGCTGCTGCGCGAATTGCGACAGGTCGCCGTAGTTGGTCACGCCCAGCACCTCGAAGCCCTCTTTCACGATGGCATCGGCCAGGGCGCGGATGCCCAGGCCCGAGGTGTTTTCTGAGCGGAAGTCTTCGTCGATGATGACGATGGGAAAACGGAAACGCAGCATGGCCAAAACCCCTGTGGGCAAAGTCGGGCAGAAGCCCGGAAAACGCGAAAGCGCGAAGTGTAGGACTTCTGCGGGCACTGTGGATGACAGTCGCATCAAAACCGACGCTGGCGCCGTACACTGCGCTCATGACTGACACAACCCTGTGGTGGATGGCGGCCGGCGTGATCGTCGGGCTGGAATTGTTGACGGGCACCTTCTACCTGTTAATGCTCGCCCTGGGCGCGGCGGCCGCGGCGGTTGCAGCCAACATGGGCCATCCTTTGCCGACCCAGATTCTGATCGCCGCCGTGGTGGGCGGTGTGGCCGCGCTGGGCTGGCACCTCAAGCGCCAACGCAGTAAGGACCACGCGCAAAGCGAAGGTCGCGCCAACCCGGATCTGCACCTGGACCTGGGCCAGACCGTCGAGGTGGCGCAGTGGTCAGCGGACGGACGCACTCGCGTTCACTACCGTGGCGCCGACTGGGATGCCCGCTACCGCGGCGCACCACCAGCCCAGCCAGGCCCGCACCGCATCCAGGCGGTTGAAGGCAACACCCTGGTCCTCGCCAAAATTTGACAACCCTGAAAGCCCTCCCACATGGAATTCGCCCTCGTCATCCTGGTCCTGGCCGTGATCTTCATCGCCAAATCGGTCAAAGTCGTTCCCCAGCAAAACGCCTGGGTGCTAGAGCGACTGGGCAAATACCACGCCACGCTCACGCCTGGCCTGAACGTGGTGCTGCCCTTCGTCGACGTGGTGGGTTACAAACATTCGCTCAAGGAAATCGCGCTGGATGTTCCCAGCCAGGTCTGCATCACCAAAGACAACACTCAGTTGCAGGTGGACGGTATCTTGTACTTCCAGGTGACCGATCCGATGAGGGCCAGCTATGGCGCCTCCAACTACGTGGTGGCCATCACGCAACTGGCGCAAACAACCTTGCGATCGGTGGTCGGCCGCATGGAGCTGGACAAGACCTTTGAAGAGCGCGCCGTGATCAACACCGCCGTGGTCAATGCGCTGGACGAAGCCGCCTTGAACTGGGGTGTGAAGGTCTTGCGTTATGAAATCAAGGACTTGACCCCGCCCGTCGAAATCCTGCGCAGCATGCAGGCCCAGATCACGGCCGAACGCGAAAAGCGCGCCTTGATCGCAGCCTCCGAGGGGCGCCGTCAAGAGCAGATCAACATCGCCACCGGCGAGCGCGAAGCCTTCATTGCCCGCTCCGAAGGCGCAAAGCAGGCCGAGATCAACAAAGCGCAGGGTGAAGCTGCCGCGATCACCGCCGTGGCCGATGCCACCGCCGATGCGATCCGCAAGATCGCGGCCGCCATCCAGCAGCCCGGCGGGCAAGATGCCGTGAACCTGAAAGTGGCTGAAAAGGCCGTTGAGGCGTATGCCCAGTTGGCCCAGAAAAACAACACGATGATTGTTCCGGGCAACATGAGTGAGGTCTCTGCCCTGATCGGCACCGCGATGACCCTGATGAAACGCACCAGTTAACCATGTCCATTGACATCGCCAGCGCCCGCAATGTTTTGGGCAGCCCACTGCGAGGCTGCTCTTACGCGCCAGTGACCGGTTTTTTCCGCGATGGTTGCTGTCGCACACGTCGGGATGACGTTGGCCTGCACGTGGTCTGCGTCAAAGTCACGGCAGAGTTTTTGGCCTACTCGGCTGGACAGGGCAATGATCTGAGCACCCCCATCCCCGAGGCGCGTTTTCCGGGCTTGAAGCCGAGTGATCGTTGGTGCCTGTGCGCCAACCGTTGGCTGGAAGCCTGGCACGCGGGCATGGCACCACCCGTGGTGCTGGAGTCGACCCATGAAAAGGCCTTGGAAGTGATCCCGCTGGAAGCCCTCACCGCCCACGCCCTGGCTTCGACACGGCCACTGGACGAATAGCGCCGCTTCGCTGCAGGCGCGTCTGCCTCAGCTTTGGTTTTGCTGGACACGCGCGCAAAGGCAGGGGTGGAGGTCTTCGCGGGGAATGCTCTTCAGGTGAACGCAGCACACGCCATGGTCATGGCCGCTGAACACGATGGCGGACATCACAATTGGAGATCACGCAGCCACATGAGTTCGTCTATTTTTGCCGCACCACACCAGCGGAAACTTTCGTCTCAAATGGCAGAATTTTTCATGGAGCCGAAAAATAGTGCTTTATGCCGGCCAGGATCATCTCGACCGCGATGGCGCACAGCACCAGGCCCATGAGTTTTTCGATGGCAGTGACGACCGATTCACCCAGCCAGCGGTGCAAGGGCTGGCTGGCCAGCAGAACCACCGCGCACACGCCCACGGCCGCCGCCAGGGCCGCGATCCATTCAACGAGCTGGGCGGGTTGGCGGGAAGCCAGCAGCAGCACCGTGGCCATGGCCGAGGGGCCAGCCAGCAGGGGCACGGCGATCGGGAACAGGAAAGGCTCGTGACCTGACTCACCGGACGGGGCCGCCTCTTCGTCAAACAGGCGTCGCCCCGAGGCAAAGATGATGCGGATGGACAACAGCAGCAAGATCACACCACCGGCGACTTCCAGCGAGCGCTCGGACAAACGCATCAGCTCCAGGAAGGTGCGGCCACCCAGCATGAAAGCGAGCAACACGCCAAATGCCATGCAGGCTTCGCGCAAGGCCACCCACACACGCCGCTGAGGCGCCACGCCGCGCATCACCGAGATGAAAATCGGCAAGGTGCCGAATGGATCAAGCACCAGGAGCAGCAAGATGAAGGCCGACGTGATCGTGTGGCTCATGCTGCTAGCAGGTCAAAGGTAGGCCGCAACCGGTGGCGAGATCTTTTGGGCAATCTCGAAGTACCCGTCCCGCCATGGGATAACGCTGAGGGTCACCGCTTTGGCCACGCCGATGCCTGCGGTCATGAAAAACGATTTGCTTGGCCCTTGCATTTGGTTCGCCAGCGCGAGCACAAAAGGCACGGACAGAGTGCCCACGAACCACTTGGGCAGAGGCTCTTGCCAAACGCAGTAGACCAACGCAGCCAAAAAAGGTACTGCCCAAAGCGCCAGCCTGGGATTGATGACGCTGGCGGCCTTGCGCCAATGCTGCCCCAACAAGATACCGGCCGAGAAGAACGGCAGGTACATCACAATGTTCGCGATGTTGAAGGTGGAAGGCCAGGCAAAGGGATACAAAAAGATGCCCAAGGCCATCATGACCCAAGGTGTGGCACGGGGCGCCTGCTGCAGCAACCAGGGAAACACCAGCTTCTTGAGCCGTTTGAGAACGTAGCCCAATACTGCAGAACGGTTGGACAGCACCATGAACAAGGGCATGTGGAAGGCGTAGATCGCCGAGGGAAGCAGGTTGTACCAGTCCGGCCCCCGGCACTTCTTCGCGGGCAGCGACGTGGCCGACCACGACCAGTCCGATGGCGATGCCTTTGGCAGTGTCCAGGCTGTTCACCCGTTCCGTCATGTGTTCTCCTGCTGGTTAAAATTGAAGGCACGCATTGTCGTTTTCGGCACTTATTGGCCCAAGCTTGACTCAATCGTCGGCATTCGGATCCAGGCCGGGAAACAGCACCGAGGTGTAGCCAAAGCGAGAAAAATCGCGTATTCGCATGGGGTAGAGCTTGCCGATCAGGTGATCGCACTCGTGCTGAACCACCCGCGCATGAAAGCCTTCGGCCTCGCGGTCGATGTGCTGGCCGAACTGGTCAAAGCCGGTGTAGCGGATGTGGGCCAGGCGGGGCACAACGCCGCGCAAGCCGGGCACCGACAGGCAGCCCTCCCAGCCATCTTCTTCATCGTTCGACAAAGGCGTGATGACGGGGTTGATGAGCACGGTTTGCGGCACGGGTGGCGCATCGGGGTATCGCTCGGAGCGGGTCACGCCGAAAATGACCACGGCGAGGTCGACGCCGATCTGGGGCGCAGCCAGGCCAGCGCCTTGAGCGGCGGCCATGGTGTCGAACAGGTCGGCGATCAGGGCGTGCAGCTCGGGGGTGTCGAACTGCTCGACTTGCTGGGCCAGGCGCAAAAGACGCGGGTCGCCCATCTTGAGGATGTCACGCACTGCCATTTTGGAGGCTCCCGGGGTCGATGTTCAACAAGGCCAACAGGCCGTCCTGGTCGAGGATGGTCAGGCCCAGGTCCTGGGCTTTGTCCAGCTTGCTGCCGGCCTCGGCCCCCGCCACCACGTAGGTGGTTTTCTTGGACACGGAGCCTGCCACCTTGCCACCTTGGGCTTCGATCAGGGCCTTGGCCTCTTCGCGGCCCAAGCTGGGCAAGGTGCCCGTGAGCACAAAGGTGCGGCCGGCTTGGGGCAAGGCCTCTTGCGCAGTCTGGGTGGGTTCGTGCTCGGGCCAGGTGATGCCCACGGCGCGCAGTTGCTCAACCACCTCGCGGTTGTGCGCCTGGTCAAAGAAAGTGCGGATGCTGTGCGCCACGATCGGGCCCACGTCGTTGACGGCCAGCAGTTGCTCTTCGGTGGCGTCCATCAAGGCGTCGATCTTGCCAAAGTGCTTGGCCAGGTCTTTGGCCGTGGCTTCGCCTACATGGCGGATGCCCAGGCCAAACAAAAAGCGCGGCAAGGTGGTGTGCTTGCTCTTCTCCAGCGCCGAGACAATGTTCTGCGCGCTCTTGTCGGCCATGCGGTCCAGGGCGGCCAGTTTGGCCACGCCCATCTTGTAGAGCTCGGGCAAGGTGCGCACCAGGCCGCCATCCACCAACTGGTCCACCAGCTTTTCGCCCAGGCCTTCAACCTCGACCGCGCGGCGTTGGGCGAAGTGCAGCAAGGCCTGCTTGCGCTGCGCAGCGCAGAACAGTCCGCCTGAGCAACGGTGGTTCATCTCGCCCGGTTCACGCTCGACGGTGCTTTGGCAGATGGGGCAATGCCGTGGCATGCGAAAGTTGGGCACGTAGCTGGCACGGGGCACGGCGGAAACCACGCTCACCACCTCGGGGATCACATCGCCTGCTCGGCGCACGACGACCGTGTCGCCCACCCGCACGCGCTTGCGGCGCAGCTCGAACAGGTTGTGCAAGGTGGCATTTGTGACCGTGACCCCGCCTACGAACACTGGCTTAAGCCGGGCCACGGGCGTGAGCTTGCCAGTGCGGCCCACCTGGATGTCGATGGCCTCGACCAGCGTCAGCTGTTCTTGCGCGGGGTATTTGTGGGCCACGGCCCAGCGCGGTTCACGCGAGACAAAGCCCATGCGCTCTTGCAAGTCGCGGCGGTTGACTTTGTAGACGATGCCGTCGATGTCGAAAGGCAGTTGGTCGCGCTTGGCGCCAATCGCCTGGTGAAAGCCGACCAGGCCGGTCTGGCCATCGGCGCCTTGGGCTACCACGCGCTCATCGCTCACGGGCAAGCCCATGGCCTGCAAGGCATCCAGCATCGCGCTGTGCGTGGGCGGCACGGTCCAGCCCTGGACATCGCCCAGACCATAAGCAAAAAAACTCAAGGGGCGCTGCACCGTGATGTTCGGGTCGAGCTGGCGAACCGCACCGGCAGCGGCATTGCGTGGGTTCACGAAGGTCTTGGCGCCTGACTCTCGCTGGCGCTCATTGAGCTTGTCGAAATCGTTGCGGCGCATGTAGACCTCGCCGCGCACCTCCAGTACCTCGGCCTTCACGCCCTTCAGTCGGTGCGGGATCTGGCGGATGGTGCGGATGTTCTGCGTGACGTCTTCGCCCACCTCGCCATCGCCACGCGTGGCCGCTTGAACCAGCGCACCGTTTTCGTAGCGCAGGTTGATGGCCAGGCCGTCGAACTTCAGCTCGGCGACGTACTCCACTTGGGGGGCCTCCGAAGTCAGCCCCAACTCGCGGCGAACTCTCGCGTCAAAGGCCAGTGCGCCTGTCGCTTCGGTGTCGGTCTCGGTGCGGATGGACAGCATGGGCACAGCGTGGCGCACCGGCGTGAAGCCGTCCAGCACCTGGCCCAGCACGCGTTGCGTGGGCGAATCGTCCGTGCGTAACTTGGGGTTTGCCGCTTCCAAGGCTTCGAGTGCCTGAAAGAGCCGGTCGTACTCGGCATCGGGGATCTGCGGGGCGTCCAGCGTGTAGTACTGGTGCGCGTGATGCTGTAGCTGCTCGCGCAGTTGCGCGATGCGTTGGGCCACGGATTCGTCGTTCGGCATGGCCGAGGTCTCCTCCCCCATCAATTGAACAAGCGCCGTGCCGTTGCCGAACCGGCCGCCAAATCACGCGCAGCCAAGGCTTCGTACAAGCGCTGCAATTCACCTTCGATGGAGGCAAATGCGGCTGGCGAAAATGGCTGCCCCTGGTCATCGGCCATCATGGCATCCAGGCCCAGCGACAAGGCCTGGCCCGCTGCGCACCAGGCGTTGAAGGGAGACCCATCGGCCGCCGTTTGAGGCACGTCAAAGGACAAGATCAACTCGCGCAAGGTGGCTTGCTCGGGGTCTTCGGCAAAGGCCGCCTGGGCATCGAACTGCAAGGTCAGCACGGGCGGTGCGCCCTCATCAGTGGACGGCAGCACGAAGCGGCCTGGCAAGGCGCCCGGCACGAAGCCATGGCGCGCGGCCTGCTGTTGCACATAGCCGATCGACCAGGCACTGCCTTGGGCATACAGGCGCAAGGCCAGTTGGGCATCATGGGCGCTGGCAAAGCTGTCCAGCTCCTTGGCGCGCGCCACCACGTCCAGCATGTCCGGGAACTCGACCGAAGCGCCCATGGCGTCGGCACAGGCTTGCACCTTCTGCACGAACTCGGAGTACTCGATCTCGTTGAGGCCGCCGGTGCGGTTGGCCAGCAGCACGCCGGCTTGCAACTCACTGTAGACCACGCCGAGCTGGGGCGCTTCCCACTCACTGCAATCAACACGCAGGCCTTCGATCATGAAAGGCTTGCTGCCGGCACGGCGAGTGGTTGGCAGGTGCAGCAGCACGTTGTCACCGCTGACGGGGGTGTCCACGGTCAAGGTGGCGATGGCATCGATCAGGGCGTCCAGCTTGGGCTGGTTGCGCTTGACGGGCGGCGGCAAGTTCATCGCCCCGGATTCGCGCTCTTCGAACGTCGGTTCACCGGGCACGGTGTCGCCCATCTCGGTGGGGATGGTGTCGGCCTCGGAGCGGTCGATGGTGCCGGTGCCCATGGGCTCGAGCGCGGCGCGCCGGGGTTGGCGCGCCGCGTTCTTGCGGGCAGTCCAGGCGCCATGCGCCACGAAAGCCGCCAGAACCAGTCCGCCCAACAGGGCCAGGTACAAGGTGAGTGAATTGTTCATGGTGAGAGTGTGTGGGGTTCTGCTTCTCGTCGCTCAGGCGGCCTGGGCCATCGAGAAGGCGGCCTCCATGTCGACGGCCACGATGCGTGACACGCCCTGCTCCTGCATGGTCACCCCGATCAACTGTTCGGCCATTTCCATGGCGATCTTGTTGTGCGAGATGAACAGGAACTGCGTGCCGCTGGACATCTGTTTGACCAGCTTGGCGTAGCGCTCGGTGTTGGCGTCGTCCAGGGGCGCATCGACTTCGTCCAGCAAACAGAACGGCGCGGGGTTGAGCTGGAAGATGGCGAACACGAGGGCGATGGCCGTGAGCGCTTTTTCGCCACCCGACAAAAGGTGGATGGTGCTGTTTTTCTTGCCGGGCGGGTGGGCCATCACCTGCACGCCCGCGTCCAGGATTTCGTCGCCGGTCATGACCAGCTTGGCCGTGCCGCCGCCGAACAATTCGGGGAACATGCGGCCGAAGTGCTCGTTGACGGTGTTGAAGGTGCCCGCCAGCAAGTCGCGGGTTTCGATGTCGATCTTGTGGATCGCGTCTTCCAGCGTGTTGATGGCATCCAGCAAATCAGCCATCTGCGAGTCCAGGAAGCCCTTGCGCTCGCGGGCTGCGGTCAACTCGTCCAGGGCCGCCAGATTGACGGCGCCCAAGGCATTGATCTCGCGTTGGATGCGGTCGATCTCGGTTTGCAGGCCGTGCAGCTTGACGCCGTTTTCTTCGATGTTGCGGGCCAAAGCTTCCAGATCAACTTCGGCGGCGGTCAGCTGCTCCATGAACTGCGCGCCACCCAGCGAGGCGGCTTGTTCTTCAAGCTGCAATTTGGTGATCTGGTCACGCAAGGGCTGCAGGCTGCGTTCGAACTCCATGCGTTGCTCGTCGGCGCGGCGCAACTGGGCGGACAGGTCGTCGTAGCGGCTGCGGGTCTGGCCCAGCGCGGCTTCCTTTTCCAGCTTGATGGCCAGGGCTTCGTCCAAGCCCGTGCCTGCGGCCGTTTCACTCAAACGGGCATGTTCTTCACGCAAAGCCACGGCGCTGACTTCGTTGGCTTGAATTTGCTGCACAGCGGTCTCGATGCCGCGCTGCAACTCGCCACGGCGTGCCGACATGCTGCGGGCACTGAAAGCGGCCTCTTGCGCCTGGCGCTCCAGCGCGCGCGACTGCTCACGCGCATGGTTCAACTTGCGCTCGGCTTCGATCACCGCCTCTTCCAACTGGGCATGGCGCTCCTGAGCATCGGCCAACGACAAGTCCAGCTCTTCAAAGCGCGCCTCACCGGTGGCGCGGCGTTCGTTCAACTCTTTCAGCTGGCCATCAATCTCGCCCACTTCGCTGGTGATCTGCTCACGCCGCGCATTGCTTTGCTGGGCTTGCTGCGTCAGGCGCAAAACCTCAACCTGCAATTGATGCGTGCGCTGCTGCATCTCGCTGGTGTCGCGCCGGGTCGTGCCCAGGCGCTGCGAGGCATCGGTGTAGGCAGCCTCGGCGCGGATCAAGGCAGCACGGGCATCGTCGGCCATGATGGCCTGGGCACGCGCCTGCTTGTCCAGGCTCTCGATTTCCTGCGCGCGGGCCAGCATGCCGGCCTGCTCCGAATCGGGCGCGTAAAAGCTGACCGCAAACTGGCTGACCGCATGACCAGCCTGGGTCATGATGACCTCGCCATGCGTCAACTTGCCACGATTGGCCAGTGCCTCTTCCATGCTGCCAGCGGTGTACACGCCCTCCAGCCAATCGTTGAGCAAGGCCTTCAGGCCCTGGTCTGTCAAGCGAAGCAGATCAGACAGGCGCGGCAACGTTTGATGGCTGTTGGCGATCTGGCCCGAGGGCGGGCTGTAGAAGGCCAGCTTGGCGGGCGGCGCGTCGTTCTCAAAAGCGCGCACGGTTTCAACCCGGCCCACTTCCAGGGCAGACAGGCGCTCGCGCAGGGATGATTCCAGCGCGTTTTCCCAACCGTTTTCAATGTGGATCCTGGTCCACAAGCCCGGCAGCCCATCCAGGCCGTGTTTGGCCAGCCAGGGCTTGAGCTTGCCTTCGGTCTGCACTTTTTCCTGCAGGGCGCGCAGGGCTTCCAGGCGGGCGGTCAGGTCAGACTGTTTGCTGGCCTGCGCATTGGCGTCGCTTTGGCGTTCCTTGCGGGCGTCATCCAAAGCAGGCACGGATTCGGTCAGCTCGCCCAGCCTGGCCTCGGCCACGGCCAAGTCTTCCTGGCCAGCCTCCAGCTGACGGCTCAGCTCGGTCAGGCGCAGCTCATCGGGCGCAGCCAAGGTTTGTTTCTCGGCCACCAGGCGTTCGCGGCGCAGATTGAGCTGGCGCGACTGGTCGTCAACATTGCGTGAATCGGCGGCCAGCAACTGGATCTGCTGCTGCACCTGGCCGGCCACACCGCGTTGCTCGTTGGCCTTCTGGCTGGCAGCACGCACCGTGTCTTCAAAAGTCGGCACATTGGCGGTCAGCTCTTCGGCTTGCGCGGCCAGGATCTCGGCCTGCTCTTCGGCAGCGGCCATTTTCTCGGCCAGCGTTTCCAGCTCCTCTTCGGCGGACACCTTTCGGTCGGCCCACTGGTCGTTCTGGCCTTTCAACTCCGCCAGCCGTTGTTCAACCTTCTGGCGGCCTTCAACCACGTAACGGATGCGCTCTTCCAGGCGGCTGACTTCCAGATTGGCCTCGGCCAGCACGCCTTGCGCGGTGTGCAATTCGTCGCTTGATTCGTAGTGCGCCTGGCGCACGTGCTCCAACTCGGCTTCGACCTGGCGCAGCTCGGCCATGCGGCCTTCCAGCGCGTTGGTCGCGCCCAGGATGTCTTGCTTGATGCGCGACTCTTCGGTCGACGCGTCGCGGTGCTTGAGGAACCAGAGCTGGTGCAGCTTCAAGGTGCCTTGGCTCTGCAGGCCGTTGTAGCGAGTCGCAACCTCGGCCTGCTTTTCCAGCTTGTCGAGGTTGTTGTTCAGCTCGCGCAGGATGTCATCCACGCGGGTCAGGTTTTCGCGCGTGTCCTTGAGGCGGTGCTCGGTCTCGCGGCGGCGCTCCTTGTACTTGGACACGCCCGCCGCTTCTTCCAGAAACAAGCGCAGCTCTTCAGGCTTGGATTCAATGATCCGGCTGATGGTGCCCTGGCCGATGATGGCGTAGGCGCGCGGCCCCAGGCCCGTGCCCAAAAACACATCCTGCACATCGCGGCGGCGCACCGGCTGGTTGTTGATGAAATAGCTGGAGGTGCCATCGCGGGTCAGCACACGCTTGACGGCGATCTCGGTGAACTGATTCCATTGCCCGCCGGCACGTGCATCTTCATTGCTGAACACCAGTTCAACGCTGGAGCGGCTGGCCGGCTTGCGGTTGCCCGAGCCATTGAAGATCACGTCCTGCATGGATTCGCCACGCAACTCGGACGCTTTCGATTCGCCCAACACCCATCGCACAGCGTCCATGATGTTGGACTTGCCGCAACCATTGGGCCCCACCACCCCCACCAACTGCCCGGGCAACTGGAAAGTGGTCGGCTCGGCGAATGACTTGAAGCCAGACAGCTTGATCGAATTCAGGCGCATGCGTGTTGAGTCGACTAAGTCATTGATTTATAAGAAAAAATACGCAGAGCAGCGCATTCATTCGGCTCTGGGATGATAGCATCGGCTCTTCCCCAGATTTCCCTCCTACCGCAGCTCATCATGGCCAAGAAAGCCCCTTCCGCCCGCGCCGCCAAGAGCGCCCCCGCCGACATCACCGTGGGTGAGCGCGTCAAGCCCGCCACCCCGCCCTCGGCCGCCACCCGCAAGCTCGACGTCTTCCCCAATCCCGCCCCGCAGCGCGACTACGTCATCCAGTTCCAGATCCCGGAATTCACCTGCTTCTGTCCGCTGACCGGCCAGCCGGACTTCGCCCACTTCACCATCGAGTGCATCGCCGACAAGCTGTGCGTTGAGCTCAAAAGCCTGAAGATGTACATGTGGAGCTACCGCAACGACGGCGCTTTCCACGAAAAAGTCACCAACGCCATCCTGGACGACTTTGTCCGCGCCATTGAGCCGCGCTACCTGCGCATCACGGCCAAGTGGTATGTGCGCGGCGGCATCTACACCAATGTGGTGGTCGAGCACCGCCAAAAGGGCTGGAAGCCCCTGCCCAAGGTGGAACTGCCTCAGCATTCGGCTGAAACCGGCATGCTGGGCTGATTTAGTCACGCAAGCGGCCCCACTGCGGCGCCGCAGCAGTAACACCATGTCAAGACTGGCTATTTTCTGCCGATAGCCAAGGGGCAACCACCCTTCACTTGATGAAACCATCCTCTTGGCAGACACCGTTGCTTGACTGGGCGCTTGGGCGGCAACAGCCCACGCGTCGCCATGTGCTGCTGGTGCTCGCCACCTTGCAGTTGTATGCGGTCACCATCGGCATCCTGATGCACACGGTCCACCTTGGCCTGCTTGACCGGCACATGGCCAATGTGCTGATCCTGTGTGCCGTCACCACATTCCTGACGGTTTTTGCCTTGGTGCG
The DNA here is from genome assembly GCF_014378415.1 of Aquabacterium sp. Lineage (GTDB taxonomy): Bacteria > Pseudomonadota > Gammaproteobacteria > Burkholderiales > Burkholderiaceae_C > Aquabacterium. Next base: position 7,532 of record NZ_JACMNS010000189.1, on the reverse strand, counting down.
ATCAGGCTGGAGCCTGAAGCTCACAGACCCAGTCCTGGCGTTTCCCCACGCCTTGGTCTGCAACTGCATCGGCGTGCTGGCCTTCATGCAACTGGGCGACCACCGCAGCAACGTGATGATCATCATGGGGCAGACCATCGTGGCGGCCATGTTCCGACTCAGGCCCGCCCGGGTATTGCTGTTGGGGGCCTTGACCGTGGGCATGCTGGCCGTGGCCACCATCACCCTGACGTGGCATGACCCGGTTCACTATCCCGTCACCAAAAGCTGGGCGGTGCTGGCCGTGGGGGGCTCTGCCTTGCTCATGCTGTCGCTGGTGGCCAAATGGATCAGCGACATCGGCGTGAAGCTGGGGCGGCAAACCAAGGAGCTGACCGAAGCGGTGCGCACCGTGCAGCAAATGGCCACCACCGACATGCTCACCGGCCTGCTGAACCGCCGGGTTGTGACCGACCTGGCCGAGGCCGAACTGAAGCTGATGGAGCGCACCGGCGCGCCCATGTGCGTGGCCTTGATCGACCTGGATCATTTCAAGGACATCAACGACCGGTTTGGCCACCATGCGGGCGACACCGCGCTCAGAGGATTTGCCCAAAGCATCGCGCCGCAACTGCGCCAGGTCGACAAGCTGGCGCGCTGGGGCGGTGAAGAATTCCTGCTGATGCTGCCCCAGTTGAATCAAAACGAAGCCTTGACCGCGCTGGAGCGCTTGCGCCAAACGGTGGAAGCCCTGGTCTTCAAAGACCACGCCTTGATGCAGTTGACCTTCTCGGTGGGCATCGCACAGGCGCAGCCCGGCGAAAGCCTCGAACAACTGGTAGACCGCGCTGACCAAGCCGTCTACGAGGCCAAACGGCAAGGCCGCAACCGCTGTGTGCTGGCCTCATCGCTGGTCGCTTCTGCAGAACCACTGACCGAGGCACCGGCATGAGCAGCGAACCTCGCTCGGCCCACCTCCCGGAAGACGACCCGCTGCTGGACGGCGTCGGCAGGCTTGTGGCGTTCATCTTCGGGCCAGACCGCGTTACCCGCTCACGCACCGGCGCCATCTTTCTGTGTGCCCTGATGTACGTGATTTGCTGCTGGGCGGCCTCGTATGTGGCGGACATCGGCCTGATCAGGGCCTTCGCCCCGGGCTTGTTGATGGCCACCGCATTTCCGGCCTACGCGGTGTTTTTTGGATTGGTGCGCAGTGGCAAGACCCAACACCTGAAAGACCCTGCGCTGATGATCCCGCAGAACATCTTCGCGCTGCTGGCCATCTCTTTTGCCTACACCGCATTGGGCCCCTATGACCGGGGCCTGGTCATGGTCCTGATCGCCCTGGTCATGGTGTTTGGCATGTACACCCACACCCCCAAGCAATCCGTGGTGGTCGGACTGGCCGCCATGTTGATGTTGGGGGTGAGCATGGGTGTGCTGTCACATGTGGACCCCGACTACTACCCACCCAGTTTCGAGTTGATCCGGTTCGAGCTGATGCTGGGCACCATGCCCCCGTTGATCTTCACGGCGTACAAGATCTCAAGCTGGCGCAACCAGCTGGTCAAGCAGCGCACCGAACTCAAGGCGGCGCTGGAGCAGGTCCAGCAACTGGCCACCCACGATTCGCTCACCGGGCTTTTTAACCGCCGACACATGCAGGACAAGCTGGACAACGCCGTGATGCGCTTTGACCGCTATGGCGAGCGTTTCACCGTGGTGCTGATCGACCTGGACCATTTCAAACAGGTTAACGATCGCCACGGGCACCGCGTGGGGGATGACAGCCTGAGCGCCTTTGCCAAGGCGGCTCTGGTCGTGCTGCGCGACACGGACACCATCGCCCGCTGGGGCGGCGAAGAGTTCTTGGTCCTGATGCCCAACACCAGCCAGGAAAAAACCCAGGTCGCTCTGGAGCGCTTGCGCACGGCCATGGCCAACTGCACCCTCTCAGCCGCCGTGCCGACGTTGCGTGTCACTTTTTCAGCGGGCGTGGCCGTTCACGACAGCATCACGGCCTTGGGCCAAACCGTCGAACGCGCCGACCAGGCCCTGTATGAAGCCAAAAATACCGGCCGCGACCGGGTCGTGATCGCGCCAGCTGTCAAGTGCTGAGCACATCGGGCACATTCCGCGCTAACCCGCGTCACCGGCAGGCCTGGGGGCTGGGATAATCCGCGGCATGAACCCATTGCTGTCCAAACTGCAGCCCTATCCCTTCGAGCGGCTGCGACAACTCACCGCTGGCGTGCAGCCCAAGCCGGCCCTGCGCCCCATCAGCCTGGGCATTGGCGAGCCCAAGCACCCCACGCCCACCTTCATCAAGATGGCCTTGATTGATGCGCTGGACGGCCTGGCCAGCTACCCCGCCACCGCAGGCGAGCCCGTGCTGCGCGAATCTTGCGCCCGCTGGATGCAACGCCGCTATGGCCTCTCGCTCGATCCGGCCACGCAGATCCTGCCCGTCAATGGCTCGCGCGAGGCGCTGTTCGCCCTGGCCCAGGTCGTGATCGACCCCAACCAGCACCGCGATGTGGGCGGCCCCGCCGTCGTCTGCCCCAACCCGTTTTATCAGATCTACGAAGGCGCGGCCCTGCTGGCCGGTGCCCGCGCGGTGTTTGCCAACTCCGACCCTGCGCGCAACTTCGCGGCCGACTGGTCAAGCATCCCCGAATCAACGTGGGCGACCACCCAGTTGCTGTACGTGTGCTCACCCGGCAACCCCACAGGCGCGGTCATGCCGCTGGATGAATGGGCCAAGTTGTTTGCATTGAGCGACCGGCATGGCTTTGTCATCGCATCTGACGAATGCTATTCAGAGATCTACTTCCGCGAAGGCCCGGGCGCAGCGCCACTCGGTGGCCTGGAAGCTGCCCACGAGCTGGGCCGCAATGATTTCCGCAACCTGATCGCGCTGACCAGCCTTTCCAAGCGCTCCAACGTGCCCGGCTTGCGCTCAGGCTTTGTCGCCGGCGATGCCAAGCTGATCAAGGCCTTCTTGCTTTACCGCACCTACCACGGCAGCGCCATGAGCCCTTCGGTGCAACGCGCCAGCGCCGCCGCCTGGGACGACGAGGCCCACGTGGTCGAGAACCGCGCCCTGTACCGGCAAAAATTCGAGCAAGTGACCCCCATCCTGGCCGAGGTCATGGACGTGGCCCTGCCCGATGCCAGCTTCTACCTCTGGGCCGGCATCCCCGCCCGCATCCAAGGTGGCAGCGACGAGTGGTTCGCGAAAGAACTGCTGGCTCAATACAATGTGGCCGTTCTGCCAGGCAGTTACCTGGCGCGCGAAGCCAACGGCATCAACCCCGGCGCGGGCCGTGTCCGCATGGCCCTGGTGGCCGGCGTGGACGAATGCGTCGAGGCCGCTCAGCGCATCAAGGCCTTCATCCAGTCTTTTTGATTTTTACTTTTTGATTGATTGTTCAAGCATGACTACCCAAGCACTCCAGACCACCATCGACAACGCCTGGGAACAGCGCACCACGCTGTCTGTGGCCAGCGCCCCCGCCGAAGTGCGTGACGCCGTCAACCACATCATCGATCAGCTGGACGCCGGCAAACTGCGCGTGGCCGAGAAGATCGACGGCCCCAATGGCAAGGAATGGGTGACCCACCAGTGGATCAAGAAGGCCGTGCTGCTGAGCTTCCGCCTGAACGACAACGTGCCCATGGGCGACGGCCCCCTGCAGTTCTTCGACAAGGTGCCCACCAAGTACGCCGGCTGGACCGACGAACAACTGCGTGCCAGTGGCGTGCGCGTGGTGCCGCCCGCCGTGGCCCGCCGTGGCAGCTTCCAAGCCAAGAACGTGATCCTGATGCCCTCCTACGTCAACATCGGCGCTTACGTTGATGAAGGCGCCATGGTCGACACCTGGGCCACGGTCGGTTCCTGCGCGCAGATTGGCAAGAACGTGCACTTGTCTGGCGGCGTCGGCATCGGCGGCGTGCTCGAACCCCTGCAGGCCAACCCCACCATCATCGGAGACAACTGCTTCATCGGCGCACGCTCGGAAGTGGTCGAAGGCGTGATCGTGGAAGAGAACTCGGTGATCTCGATGGGCGTGTACATTGGCCAAAGCACCAAGATTTATGACCGTGCCACCGGCGAAGTGACCTACGGTCGCATCCCCGCCGGTTCGGTCGTGGTCAGCGGTAACCTGCCCAGCGCCGATGGCAAGTACTCCTTGTACTGCGCTGTCATCGTCAAGCGGGTCGATGCGCAAACGCGCTCCAAGACCAGCATCAACGACCTGCTGCGCGCCTGATAAAAACCGATCCCCAAGGAGACACTTGATGAGTGAAGGTAATCTGGAACGAGTTCTGCGTTTGATGGCTGAAAAGAAGGCCTCGGACGTCTTCCTCTCGGCTGCCACGCCCATCCTCATCAAGCTCCATGGTCAGATCCTGCAGCTGACCGATCAACCGCTCAAGCCTTCGCAGCCGCGCCAGCTGCTGGCCGAGATGCTGTCGCCCACGCAGATGGAAGAGCTGGACGACACCGGCGAGTTGAACGTGGGTTTGACGATCCCGGGCGTGGCAATTTTCCGGCTCAGCGCCTTCAAGCAACGCGGCTCGATCGCGGCGGTGTTCCGGCACATCCCGTCCGAGATCCCTGCGCTGGACAGTCTGAACCTGCCCGACGTGTTGTCGTCGCTAGTGATGGAAAAGCGCGGGCTGATCATCCTGGCTGGCGCCACCGGATCAGGCAAGAGCACCACGCTGGCCTCGATGCTGGAGCTGCGCAACCAGCGCATGACCGGCCACATTTTGACCATTGAAGACCCGATGGAGTTCTTGTTCACAAACAAGAAATCAGTGGTCAACCAGCGCGAAGTGGGCCGCGACACGGTCTCGCTGCAAGTTGGCTTGCGCAATGCGCTTCGGCAGGCGCCTGACTGCATCCTGATCGGCGAAATCCGTGACCGCGAAACCATGACGGCGGCCATCTCGTATGCGCTGTCGGGCCACCTGGTGCTGTCCACGCTTCACGGCAACAACAGCTACCACGCCCTGGGCCGCATCTTGTCCTTCTACACGCCAGAGTCGCGCCCTGCTTTGCTGAGCGACTTGGCCTCGGGCCTGAAGGCCATCGTGTCGCAACGCTTGTTGCGCGCCACGGCGGGCGGCCGCATCCCGGCGGCCGAGGTCTTGCTCAACACCAAGCTGGTGTCCGAATTGATCGAGCGCGGCGACTTCAGCGGCGTTAAAGAAGCCATGGAAAAGTCCATGGCCGAAGGCTCGCAAGCCTTTGAGCACGACATTGCCCGACTGATCGGCGAAGGCCTGATCACGCGCGAGGAAGGCCTGGCCAATGCCGATTCGCCCACCAACTTGATGTGGCGCCTGCAAAACGACCAAAGCGCCTCGTCCAAGCTCACACCCAAGGTGGAAGACACCGAAGAAGGCCCCTCCTTCACCGAAATCACGCTGGACGTGAACAACGACGACCACCGCCACAGCAGTTTCGGATCTACCCGCTTTTAAGCTTTCTTTTTACCCAGGCACCGACATGACCGCCACCCTGCGCCTGACCGAGGCGCTGATTGCCCGCTCCTCCGTCACCCCCCACGATGGCGCCTGCCAGGCCGTGTTCATTGAACGCCTGCAAGCCTTGGGCTTTGAATGCCACACGCTGACCTTCGGCCCACTTGCGGCACCCGTCACCAACCTGTGGGCCATCAAGCGAGGCATCGGCCATGCCAGCGGCGCCCCCACCCTGGTGTTCGCCGGCCACACCGACGTGGTGCCCACCGGCCCGCTGGACCAATGGACCAGCCCGCCCTTTGTGCCCACGCACCGCGATGGCAATTTGTTTGGCCGTGGCGCGGCCGACATGAAAACCTCGCTGGCCGCCATGCTGGTGGCCACCGAAGAATTCATCGCCAGCCATGCGCAACACCAAGGCAGCGTCGCCTTCTTGCTGACCAGCGACGAAGAAGGCCCCTCGGTCGACGGCACCATGAAGGTGTGCGAATGGCTGACCGAGCGCGGCGAACGCCTGGACTGCTGCATCGTGGGCGAGCCCACCTCGGTCAAGTCCGTGGGCGACATGATCAAGAACGGTCGGCGCGGCTCACTGTCGGGCAAGCTGCGCGTCAAGGGCGTGCAAGGCCACATCGCCTACCCGCACCTGGCGCAAAACCCCATCCACTTGGCCGCCCCCGCCTTGGCCGAACTGGCCGGCATCACCTGGGACCAGGGCAACGACCACTTCCCGCCCACCAGTTGGCAAATGTCCAACATCCATGCGGGCACCGGCGCCAACAACGTCATCCCTGGCGAGCTGGTGGTTGACTTCAACTTCCGCTTCTCGACCGAATCCACGCCCGATGGTTTGAAGGCCCAACTGCAAGCTGTGTTGACCAAGCACGGTTTGAGCGTCGACATCGACTGGACCTTGGGCGGACGCCCCTTCCTGACCAAGCCGGGCAGCCTGATCGAAGCCATCGCTGGCGCCATCAAGGACGTCACCGGCATCACCACCCAGCTGTCCACCACCGGCGGCACGTCCGACGGGCGCTTCATCGCCAAGATCTGCGCACAAGTGGTCGAGTTTGGCCCTGTCAACGCCAGCATCCACAAGATCGACGAGCACGTGGCCGTGGCCGACATTGAGCCCTTGAAAAACATCTACCGCCAAACCCTGGAAAGACTGCTCTCGTGACCACCGTCATTGAACTGATCGAAGCTGCCAGCGCCCGCCTCACCCAGGCGGGTGTTTCTTTTGGGCACGGCACCCTCAACGCCTTTGACGAGGCCGCCTGGCTGGTGCTGTGGAAGCTGGGCTTTCCCATCGACGACCTGGATGGCGTGGCCGAGCAAACCGTGGAGGCAGCCCGCCAGGCCGAGGTTGAGGCCCTCATCACCCAGCGCATCGAAACCCGCAAACCGGCCGCCTACCTGACCAAGGAGGCTTGGTTGCAAGGTGTGCCTTTTTACGTCGATGAGCGCACCATCGTGCCCCGATCCTTCATTGCCGAACTGATGGCCGACGGCAGCATTGACCATTGGCTGAGCGAACGCACCCACCGCGTACTGGACTTGTGCACCGGCAACGGCAGCCTGGCCGTGATCGCGGCCCTGGCCTACCCGGAGGTGACCGTGGATGGCCTGGACATCAGCGCTGACGCCCTGGCCGTGGCGCGCATCAATGTGGACAAACACGGGCTGGCCGACCGCATCAGCTTGATCCAAAGCGACGGGCTGGCACAAGCACGTGGCCCCTATGACCTGATCTTGTGTAACCCGCCGTATGTGAATGCGCAGTCCATGCGCGCCCTGCCCGCCGAGTACCGCGCCGAGCCCGAGTTGGCCTTGGCCTCGGGTGACGACGGGATGGATTTCACGCGGGCCTTGCTGGCAGCCTTGGAGGCCAGTCCCGATCGGTACATGTCGCCCGAGGCGGTGCTGGTTTTGGAGATAGGCAACGAGCGCGAGAACTTTGAGCGGGCATTTCCTGATCTGGAAGTGATCTGGCTGGAGAGCAGTGGTGGTGACTCGTCGGTTTGTGTGATTTTTCCGTTTGCGCAGGGGTGAGGTTCAGG